>JBCCOR010000806.1:0-2173 GCA_039025295.1 Acidobacteriota bacterium | reverse complement strand
GGCGCGCGGCCGACGTCGACCGCCGCCACCGACGTCTCGCCGTCGGCGTCGATCGGCAGCAGGACGTCGATCGCCAGGGCCGGGCAGCCGAGGTCGTCGATCGCGTCGTTCTCGCCGTCGCCCGCGGCGAGCGCGATGTGCGTGATGACCGCCGTCGCGCCAGCGTCGTCGAGCATGGCGCGCACGCGCTCGCGCGGGAAGCGCGGATCCATCGGCACGTAGCAGCCGCCGGCCTGGAGGATACCGAGGATGCCGGCGGCGAAGTCGACCGAGCGTTCGACCCACAGGCCGACGAACGACTCGGGGCCGACGCCGAGCGCGCGCAGGCGGCGGGCGATGCGGCCGGCGCGATCGATCAGCTGACGGTAGCTCAGCACCACCGCGCCGCAGCGCACCGCCGGCGCGTCGGGCTGGCGCGAGGCCCAGCGCTCGACGCGGCGATGGAGCAGATCGGGACCATCGTCGTCGGTGCGGCCAAGGCCGCGGACGGCGGTGTCGTTCCACTCCAGCTCGAGATGGCGCGCGGCGCGATCGAGCAGCGGCAGCGCGCCGACCGCGGTCTCGGGCTGGGCGACGATCGCCGTCAGCAGGCGCCGCAGCAGGCCGCTGAGGCGACGGATCGTGGTCGCGTCGAAGAGATCGGTCTTGTAGCTGAGCGCCAGCTCGAGACCGTCGCGCGCCGACGGATCGGCGCCCGCGGCGGGATCGCCGTCGATGAAGCTGCGCTCGCTGGCGGTCAGCGTGAGGTCGAATTTCGCCGTGCGGCCGGCGATCGGCACCATTTCGAGCGTGACCTCGGGCAGCGCCAGGCGCTCGACCGGCGCGTTCTGCACCACCAGCAGGTTCTGGAAGAGCGGCATGTGGTTGAAGTTGCGCTCGGGCTGGAGCTCCTCGACCAGGCGCTCGAAGGGCAGATCCTGATGGTCGTAGGCGCGCAGCGCTTCGTTGCGCACCGCCTCCAGCAGATCGCCGAACGGCATCGACGGATCGACGTCGACGCGCAGCGCGAGGGTGTTGAGGAAGCAGCCGATCAGGCCCTCGAGCTCGACCTGGCCGCGGCCCGCGGTGGGCGTGCCGATCACCAGCGTGCGCTGACCGCCGAGCCGATGCAGCAGGGTCGCCCAGGCGGCGAGCAGGGTCATGAAGAGCGTGCTGCCGCGCCGGCGCGCGAAGCGGTGCAGGCGGGCGAGGTCGTCGCGGTCGAGATGGGTGACGTGGGTCGCGCCGCGGTAGGTCGGCAGCGTCGGCCGCGGCCGGTCGGTGGGCAGCGCGAGCGGATCGGCGAGCGGCGTCAGGCGCTCGCGCCAGTAGGCGAGATGGCCGTCGAGCACCGCGCCGGTGAAGGCGCGGCGCTGGGCGACGGCGACGTCGGCGACCTGCAGCGGCAGGGGCGGCAGGGGCGACGGTGCGCCGCGTCGGCGGGCGGCATAGAGCGCGCCGAGCTCGCGCACGAAGACGCCGATCGACCAGCCGTCGGCGGCGATGTGGTGCAGCGCGACCAGGGCCGCGTGCGACGCGGCCTCGAGCTGCACGAGGGTCACCCGCAGCAGCGGGCCGCGCGCCAGATCGAAGCGGTGCAGGGCGTGATCGCGGGCCAGCCGGTCGAGCGTACGATCGCGCGCGGCCGGATCGAGATGGCGCAGATCGATCCGCCGCATCAGGCCGCGCGGCGCGGCTTCGATGCGCTGGATCGGACGGCCTGCGGCGTCGGCGACGAAGGTTGTGCGCAGCACGCTGTGGCGCTCGACCAGATCGTCGACCGCGGCGCCGAACGCGGCGTCGTCGAGCGGCCCGTCGAGGCGCAGCGCGCTCGCCAGGATGTAGGCGCTGCTGTCGGGTTCGAGCTGATCGAGGAACCACATGCGCTCCTGCGCGAACGACTGCGGCAGCGCGCGCGGATCGAGCGACGGATCGACCGGCTCGCTGACCCACGGCCGCAGATCGAGATCGCCGCCCGGCGCGCGTCGTCCGGCGGCGCGGATGGCGTCGACCGCGGCCGCGAGCGCGGCGATCGTCGGATGCTCGAAGAGCGCGCGCACCGGCAGCTGCAGATCGAGCACCTGGCGCAGGCGGCTGATCACCTGCGTGGCCTTGAGCGAGTGGCCGCCGAGGGCGAAGAAATCGTCGTCGACGCCGACCCGCGGCGCGTCGAGCACCTCCTGCCAGACCTCGG
>JBCCOR010000805.1:0-2175 GCA_039025295.1 Acidobacteriota bacterium | reverse complement strand
GCCGACGACGACGACATCGTGCGCGCCGCCGCCTTCGGCTGGCTGGCCGTGCAGCCGGTGATCGACGACGAAACGCTGCTCGCCGCGGCGCGCGGTCGCTGGCTGATCGACGACGAGCGCGCGCTGGTCGACGCCCTGCGCGCGCGCGCCCTCGCCGAGCCGCTCGAGCGCGGTGCGATCGCCGCCAAGCTGGAGTAGATCGCCACCGTCGCCCCCTCCGCCGTGCGCCGCGCAGCGGCCGACGCGCTGGTCGCGCTCGACCGTCCGCGTCCGCGGCTCGGGCCGATCGGCGGCGGCCGCGCCTCGGTGCAGCCGTTTCGCAACGTCGTCCTGCAGACCCTGCGTCCGCCGCGCGTGCGCGTCGAGACCACCGCGGGCGTCTTCCACGTCGCGCTGACCTGCGACGCTGCGCCGCGCACCTGCGTCAACTGGATGCAGCTCGTGCGCCAGGGCTTCTACGACGGCCTGCGGATCCACCGCGCGGTGCCGGGCTTCGTCGTCCAGGCGGGCGATCCGCGCGGCGACGGCGCCGGCGGTCCGGGCTACCGCATCCGCGACGAGGGCAATCTCCTGCCCTTCTGGCGCGGCACGGTCGGCATGGCGCGCGCCGAGCCCGACACCGCGGGCAGCCAATTCTTCGTCACCCTCGACCGCGCACCGCATCTCGACGGCGCCTACACCGCGTTTGGCCGGGTGCCCGAGGCCGACTGGCCGGTGCTCGATCGACTGACCGAGGACGACCGCATCCTCGGCGCCGTTGTCCTGCCGTCCGGGCGCTGAGCAGCGTCGCCGACCGCGCGCAACCTTTCCGTGACCACGTCGTAGTAGCACTCGTGTCGTCCACTGCCACGCCCCCGACCGACGAAGCCTTGGTGGCCGACACGCTTCGCGGTGAGTCGCAGGCCTTCGCCGACCTGGTGCAGCGCTACCAAGGGCGACTCGTCAACTACTTGTTCCGCATGCTGCGCAACGAAGCCGATGCGCACGACTTGGCCCAGGAGGTGTTTCTCAAGATTCACGGCGCGCTCGATCGCTTCGACGATCGCTACCGCTTCTCGACCTGGCTCTTCCGGGTGGCGCAGAACGCCGCCATCGATCGCATCCGCAAGCGACGACTCAAGGTGGTCTCGCTGCAGCGACCCGCGAGCGAAGACCACGAGGCCGGCGAGTGGGAGTTCCCGTCCGATGATCCCGATCCCTATCGCGACGCGCGCAACGTCGAACGGCGCGATGCGATCCGCTCGGCGATCGCCAACCTGCCGGGCGAATACCGCGAGCTGATCGAAATGCGCCACTACGCGGAGATGTCCTACGACGACATCGCCACGCTCAAAGCCATGCCCCTCGGAACGGTGAAAAACAAGCTGTTCCGCGGGCGGCAAATGCTCAAAAAAACGCTGGCCGACTACCTGACCGACTGAGGACGCATTCCTTCCCGAATCCGCCCACGGACGACGCCCACCGGGCGACCGCCGGCCTGGCGAGACCCGACCCGAGCACACGAAACATGACCACGCACGACACCTCTATCTTCTCGCCCGACGCCGCGGCTTCGGCGCCGCCTTCCACCGACCCGATTCTCGACGAGCGGGCCCTTCTGCTCGACGCCGCCGCCGGCCGCGATCTCGACGATGCGCACCGGGCGGATCTCGACGCTCGCCTGAGCGGCCCGGACGGCGACGCGCTGGCGCGCGAGCTCGCATCCTGGCGCCGTCTCCACGGCCTGATCGACGCCGACCGCATTCCGGTGCGCGACGGCTTCGCCGCGCGCGTGATGGCCGCGCTGCCGGTCGCCCACTGGCAGCCCGCCCGCGCGCGGACCAGCTCGACCTGGCGCCTGCCGATCGCGCTTGCGGCCCTCCTGACGATCGCCGCCGCGGTGGTCGCGCTCGCCGGCGGCAGCGCCGACGGGGCGATGACCGGCGCCGGCTTCGCCATCGGCGACGCGCTGATCGCCGCCCTCGTCACCGGTGCGGGCCTGCTGGGCGCGTCGTGGCAGGCGGCGGGCATGGCCCTCGATCATCTCTTCGAGCTCTCGACCGCCAGCCTGATCGCCTTCGGCATCGGCGTTGTCTGCCTCGATCTGCTCCTCCTCCAGCTGCTGCGCCGCCCGGCGTCGGCAATTGGCCGCGTGCGCTCGGCGGACGACGCTCGGTGAGCCGTCTTCGGGCCGTG
>JBCCOR010000804.1:0-2186 GCA_039025295.1 Acidobacteriota bacterium | reverse complement strand
GTTCATCCGCGCCTACACGGCGCTGCTCGACAGCGTCGTCTGGACCAACTACCAGTGGGAGCCGTCGGTGCTGGTGAACACCCAGAACAACAGCGTCTCCGACAGCCGCGGCTACCGCGTCACGATCGGTCCGGACGGTCAGCTCTACTACGCCGGCTTCTCCGACGGCGGCAACACCACCTACCGCTTCGATCCGCAGGATCCGGCGCGTCAGCTGGCCAGCGACGAGCTGATCAGCTTCGACAACTACAACACGTCGTTCGGCCTCAGCGGCGCGCGCTCGCTCAATCATCACGCGCGCTACGATCCGGCGACCGGCGCGATCGACCGCATCCAGATCACGCTCACGCGCCTGTCGAGCGGCGGCGGCAACAGCATCAACGTGCGCGGCATCGCCGCCGATCCGGCCGGGCGCATCTACATGGTCGGCCAGGCGTTCGCGACCATCGCCAACCGCGACGCGCAGAGCCTCGCGGGTCAGCCGGTCGGTCCGTACCAGGGCGGCGAGCTGCATCTGCTGATCGTGTCGCCCGATTTCCAGATGCGCGACACCTGGACGGTCTTCACCGCCGACGGCGGCAGCCAGGGCTCGACCGGCCGCGCGATTGCGGTGCGCGACGGTGCGATCGCCTTCGCCGCCGACATCGGCAACAGCACGGCCCAGATGCTGACGGTCGCCCCGCTCCAGGCCGCGCGCACCGCCACCGACGACGTCTATCTGGTCGTGCAAAAAGGCGCGCGCATCTTCGCCGGCGACTTCGAAGGCGGCACGACCGCCGGCTGGACGGCACCCTAGCCGCGCCGCAACCGAGCGGGATCGCTTGCGTCTGACGGTGTGGACCTGGTATCACCCTGATACCCCTTCGGCACGGACTTTCGCTGACTTCAGGAGACCGCACGCATGGCCGAAACGCTCGCCTCGCAGCACCCGATCGCCCCCGACGCGCCGATGAGCGGCGTCGACAGCGCATGGCTGCGCATGGACAATCCGACCAACCGGATGATCATCACCAGCCTGATGGTCTTCGAGACGCCGATCGGCCTCGAGGCGCTGCGCGCACTGCTCTACGAGCGACTCGCCTCCTACGACCGCTTCCGCCAAGCGGCGATCGAGAATCCGCGCGTGATCGGCAAGCCGACCTGGGTGGAAAACGATTTCCGCATCGAAGACCACGTGGTGCCGGCGGAGCTCGACGCGCCGGCGGACGAAGCGACCCTCAAAGCCCTCGTCGGTGCGGTGATGGCGAGGCCGCTCGATCCGACCAAGCCGCTGTGGCATATGTTGTACATCGAGAACCTGCAGGACGCCGGCTGCGTCGTCGTCAGCCGCGTGCACCACTGCATCGGCGACGGCATGGCGCTGATCAAGGTCATGCTCGACATCGCCGACGCGATGCCCGACGACGCCATTCCGGGTGCGGTCGGCGCGCGCAAGCAGAGCGGCCATACGGCGTCGCTCGGCGCACTCGCCAAAGCCGGGCGCGCAGCCGCCATCGGTGGCAAGAGCGTCGGCGCCCTGACCCGACTGCTCGCCATGCCGAGCGATCCGTCAACACCGTACAAGGGCAAGCTCGGCGTGTTCAAGACCGCCACCTGGTCGGACAATCTGCCGCTCGACGAGGTCAAGCGGGTCGGCCGCGCTCTCGGCGGCACGGTCAACGACGTGCTCCTGACCATGGTCGCCGACGCCATGCGCCGCGATCTCCTCCGCCGCGGCGCCAGCCTACCCGACGACGGGCGCTTCGATCTCAAGGCGCTGATCCCCGTCAATCTGCGTCCGCCGAAGGCCAACGATCAGCTCGGCAACCGCTTCGGCCTGGTCTTTCTCGACCTGCCGGTCGGCGTCAGCGGCACGGTCGAACGCCTGCGCGAGCTCAAGCGGCGCATGGACGTGATCAAGCGCTCGCCCGAGGCGTTCGTGATTTTCTCGCTGCTCAGCATCTTCGGCCACACCACGCCGCGCATCGAAGCGGCCGCGGTCAATCTCTTCAGCCAAAAGGCGACCGGCGTCATGACCAACGTGCCCGGGCCGCGCGTACCGATTTCGATCGCCGGCGCGACCGTGCGCGATCTGATGTTCTGGGTGCCGATCTCCGGCGGCCTCGGCGTCGGCCTGAGCATCCTCAGCTACCGCGGCAGCGTGCGCATCGGCCTGGCGACCGACGCCGGCCTGGTGCCCGATCCCG
>JBCCOR010000803.1:0-2186 GCA_039025295.1 Acidobacteriota bacterium | reverse complement strand
GCGGGCCCCGCGGGGCGCGAGGCCGCTGTGGGCGCCGTCGAAGTCGGTGGCGAGCTGGTCGATCGAGCGTCGGATTTGGCGCAGGATGTCGAGGCGGAAGTTGTCGATGTCGAGCCGCGCCGACTGGCCCGGCGCGCTGAACAGGGTAACCAGCGACGCCAGGCCGCGGTGCAGGGCGATCAGCCGATCCCACAGCGCCTCGCGCGCAGGCTGATCGCTGCCGCGGTCGGCGCCTGCCTGGCGGGCGACGCGGTCGTCGTCGAGCTCGCGCAGGATGCCCTGGCGCAGGGCGATCGTCGCCGGATCGTGGGGCGTGGCGACGATCACGCGCCGCACGAACGCGTGGCGGAAACCGTGCGGATCGGACGGCGGCGCAAAGCCCTCGCGCAGCAGATCGTCGAGGAAGAGATCGTCGGCGAAGAACGCCGGTTCCCAGCGCGAAATCGACGCGAACGCCGAGGTGCCCGCGTCGGGCACGCTCGCGAGCAGGAGCGCTTCGAGCTGGCGGGTGACGTCTTTGCCGTAGGACGCCAGATCGAGGACGTCGTCGAGGACGTCGCGGTCGATGCGCAGCGCGGGCTGGGCGAAGAGGAGATCGGCAGCGGCTTCGGTTTCCATGGATGCTTGGACCGTGCGCGTCGGGCGATGGTTCCCGATCGGCGCCGCGTCTGCGTGCGCGCGGTCGCGCGTGGGCGAGCGGCCTACTGGGGCAGCACCGGCGAGACCGGATCGTCCGGATCGTCCGCCGAGATGATCGCGATGCCGGTGACCGCGCCGGCGATGGCGTAGGGCGCGGCGCGCTTCCACCAGGCGATCACGCACGCGCGGCAGACCTCGTCGCCGCGCAGCACGCCGTAGATGTTGACGCGCGAGACCAGGCCGTCGCACAGCCAGTGGAAGGGGATCTCGCCGATCTGCCACAGCGAGGTCTCGCCGATCACCAGGTTCTCGGCGCGGCTGAGCTGGCGGGCGTTCAGCGGCACCTCGCAGTCGTCGCGGACCTCGCTGACGAAGGTGTCGGTGCGCTCGAGCCGCGCGCCCTGGGCGTCGTGGACGGCGATGAAGTATTCGGCGGGCTCGTTGGTCTGCCGCATCAGCCAGCGCTCGATGGTCTCGTCGTCCTGCGCGGCCAGCCAGTGGCGGCTGATCAGCCGGCCCTGCTGCGCGCGCTCGTCGATGATTTCCTTGTCGAGCTCGCCGGTGGGATTGCGGCTGTCGGTGACCTCTTTCGCCTTCCACCACGCCGACCAGCGGTAGTCGTCGTCGCGGAACTCGGGCTGTTGGTCAGGGAAGGCCGCGCGCTTGTCGAGCTCGCCGTCGCCGAGGTCGTAGCGCGTCAGCTCGCGCGCTTCGGCTTCGGGAAAGATGCCCTCGAAGCGGTCGGTGCCCACGGGGTACATGCGCACGTAGTAGAGATCTTCGACCGTATCGTGCAGGCGACGGAAGTACAGGCGAACCTCGGCGTCGGTCGGCAGGTTGCGGACCGTTGCGAAGGTGATCGCGTTGTCGGCGCGCTCGTCGATCACGTCCTCAGGACGCGCATCGGGCGGAATATCGGGCTCGTTGCCGCGGTCGCCGACCGGCAGGCAGGCGAGGGGCTCCGGCTCGATGGCGATCGAGCCGCCAGCGGTTTGTGCGAAAACCGGGCTGGCTGCGCAGAGCAGCACGGCACCCAGGAGAGCGCCGAAAATCGGGCGATAGACGGTCATGATGTGAAGAACCTTCGGATGTGGCGGCGAAACCGTGTGGCGGAAGATGCTGAAATCGCTCGGTTGGCTGTACGGGCAGGTGACAAAAAACATCAAGATATGTGTCCGAGAACTGTATCACACGAGGTAGAAGCGATCGGTTGCCCGGATCCGATCCATCGATGAGAAGCATCGCCGGTCGAAGGGTTTACCAGCGCACCCGAAGCACGGCCGCGGGCAGATCGTGATCGTTGAGATGATCGATCCAAGCGCCCTGCTCGGGGCGCAGTTGATCACCCGGCGCTTTGACCTCGAGCAGCTCGAACCCCGGCGTCTCGGCGCGCGCGACGAAGAGATCGGGCAGGCCGCGGCGGTAGCGCCCGAGGTCTCGGCTGAGGCGATCGCAGACCGCGGCCAGATGGCGGCCGTGCAGCCGCGCCAGGGCGAAGGCGAGGCGCGCGCGCTGGCCGGGGTACCAGCCGACCAGGGCGTTGGCCG
>JBCCOR010000802.1:0-2206 GCA_039025295.1 Acidobacteriota bacterium | reverse complement strand
CTCGACGACGTCGCTGTCGGCGCCGTAGGCCACCTGCACGGTCAGCCGCGCCACCACCGTCGTCTCGCGATGGGTCAGGTTCATCACCGGCGCGGTTGCGAGCAGGTAGTTCGGCAGGATCAGCGTCTCCGCGAAGCGGCTCTCCATCTGCGTCGTGCGCAGGCCGATGCGCGACACCTTGTACTCCTCACCCGCGTAGCGGATCACGTCGCCCGGCTCGATCTCGCGCTCGAGCAGCAGCAGCGTCCCGGCGATCAGGCTCTGCAGGATCTGCTGAATCGCGAGGCCGATGCCGACGAAGATCACCGTGCCGGCGGCGAGCAGGCTGGTGATCGAGATGCCGAGGATCTGCAGCGCCATCAGCACGCTGAGCGCGATCACGATCAGCCGCAGCGTGCGCGCGATCAGCGCCCGACTCGCCGGCGACGAACGCGGGAAGAAGCGCCGCAGATGCCGATCGCAGACCCGCGCCATGGCGACCGCGATCCCCAGACCGACGACCAGGACGAGCAGCGCCGCGAGCAGCTTCGTGCCGTCGATCGTCTGCCAGAGGATGCTCAGCTCTCGGGCCAGGGCGTCCGGCATGGGATCTCAGCGGGGCTCAGCGGTCGGCCCAGAGCGCGGCCGCGTCGATGCGGTAGATGTCCTCGCGGCTCGTGTAGTAAAACGTGCGACCGTCGCGCGACACGAACGGGCAGAGCTCGTGGCCTTCGGTGTTGATCGGCGGTCCGAGGCGCTTGGCTTCCTCGAACGTGCCGTCGTCACCGCGGAAGGCGATGAAGAGATCCCCGCGGCCGATGTTGCCGCGCCGGCCGGCGGCGAAGACGATGTAGCTGCCGTCGGGCGCGACGAACGGATCGGCCTCGTAGGCACCGGTGTTGACGCCCGATCCCAGACGCACGGGCGCTTTCGGCTCGGTGAGCGCGCTGCGCGCGACGTAGAGATCGTAGTTGCCGTCGCGCTCGGCGCCGCGGTTCGAGGCGAAGTAGAGATCGCCGTCGTCGGTGAACGAGCTGTAGTAGTCGCTGTCGGCCGAGTTGATCGTCGCGCCGGCGTGAATCGGCTTCGACCAGCCGTCGTCCTGGCGCTCGATGTACCAAATATCGGGATCGGCCTCGGCGTCGTCCGACGCGCCGGGCCGCGGCTCGGTCGAGATGAAGTAGAGCCGCTGCTCACTCGGATCGAGCATAGGATCGTTGAAGTCGTACGTCTCGTGCTTCAGCAGCGGCCCCGGCTCACCCCAGCCGTCGTCGGTGCGCGCGACGCGCCAGATCTCGTATTTCTGGCCGAAGTCGATGCCGAAGAAGATCTCGGACTCGTCGGCCGTGATGGTGATCCCGAACTCGTAGCGATCGGGCAGCGAGACGACGCCGGGGGCGAAGAGCTCGGGCTGCGGCGACGGCGCGGCGGATTCGGTCGGCTGGGATGCGGACGGCGGCGCCGGCGGCTGGGCGAGGGCGATCGTGGCCAGCAGCGCGAAGGGAAGCGCAAGCCGTACGGCCCGCGCGAGAACGCTGGGAAGAGGATTCGCGGAACGGCCGTCGCGGGCCGACATCGATCGTTGAACGCTGTGCGTGCCGTACATGGCGGGAGGCTAGCACGCGAGGTCGCTGGCCAGGCCACGCTCAAGAGGACTGTCGATTCGCATGAGAGCCGCATCGGCGCGATTCTTTTTCAAAAAATCTGGTCCTGAACCTTGGGATTTCCCGTCCTGCAACCGTTTAGTCAAGTAGGACACCTTCTCTCTGGGAGATCCCATGCGACTGAATCACCGTCTGCTGTCGTTCCTCCTCACCGCACTGCTGACGCTCGCCACCGCGCCATCCGCTGCGGCCGGCGAGGTTCCGCACCACCCCAACCCCTTCGAGAACCTGCCCCAGCACGTGCTCGACGAGCTCGCCGCGGGCGGCGAGGTGACGATCGACCACGAATACCAGCACGGCGTTCGCACCAAGTCGACGTACCGCGGCGCCGACTGGCATCTGCTCGACCGCACCGTCGACCGCTCCGGCGTGATCCTGTCGGAGCGCGACGCGTCCGGGCTTGAGATCGCTTATGCGTACGACCAGCTCCACCGCGTCACGGCGGTGAAGCCCAGCGCAGCCCACGGCGGCGCGTGGGTGCAGATTCGCCACTCGATTGTTTCCACCGGGCCGAAGATGGAGCTCTTCTACCGTCCGAACGGCTCGATGACGGCGACGCCGAT
>JBCCOR010000801.1:0-2213 GCA_039025295.1 Acidobacteriota bacterium | reverse complement strand
GCCCCGCGGCGCGGCGCCATCCCTTCCATGCGAATTCTTCTGGTGGCCAACACCCTGCCGCCGACCGATCTGTCGGGCGCGGGCGAGCAGGTGATGCAGCTCGCCGTCGGCCTGCGCGCCGCCGGTCACGAGGTCGAGGTCCTCGGCCGCGGCGCGCCGCACGGCGCGCGCGGCCCGAAGGTGCTGTTTCCGCTCACCATCGTGCCCGCGACCTGGCGCGCGCTGCGCCGCTTCCGGCCCGACGTGGTGCAGGTCAACGAGTCCGACGCCGGTCTGGCGGCGCTGCTGGTGGCGCTGCTGCGCGCACCCGCGCGCCTGCGCGGACGGCGCCCGCGGCTGGTGGCGCTGCTGCAGGTGAGCTACGTCGAGGAGCTGCGCGCCGTGCGGCCGCTGCGCCACGCCGGGCGCGTGCTCGGCCGACCCGGCAGGGTGGAGCGGCGCTTCCGCTGGCTCAAGGCGCCGGTGCAGATCGTTCTCGGCGTGCTGACCGCGCGTCTCGCCGACCGCGTGCTGGCGCCGAGTCGGCGGACGGCGGGCGAGCTGGCGCGCGACTACGGCGTGCGCGGCGAGATCGCGGTGCTGCCCAACGTCACCGGCGGGCTGCCGCCGAAAACCGACGATCCGTCGGCGCCATCCGACGACGCGCGCGCCGAGCCGCCGGGCTATCTGCTCTACGTCGGCCGTCTGCGCATCCGCAAAGGCGTCGAGGTGCTGCTCGAAGCGTTGGCGCAGCGCACGGCCGCCGGCGCGGCGCCGGCGCGGCTGCTGATCGTCGGCAGCGGCGAACATCGCGACGCGCTCGAACGTCGCGCCGACGCGCTCGCGCTGGGCGATCAGGTGCGCTTTCTCGGCCGGCGCGGCGCGGGCCAGATCCGTCGCCTGCTGCGCGGCGCGCGCTGCCTGGTGGTGCCGTCGACCTACGAGGGCATGCCGCTGGTGATTCTCGAGGCGATGGACGAAGGCACGCCGGTGGTGGCAAGCGCCGTCAGCGGCATTCCCGAGGTCGTGATCGACGGCGAGACCGGCTGGCTGGTGCCGCCGGAGGATCCGCCGGCGCTGGCCGCCAGCCTCGATCACGTCCTCGCCGATCCGGACGAAGCCGCCCGCCGTGGCGAAACCGGCCGCGTCAGGCGCGCCAGCTGCTACACGCCCGCGATCGCGGCCGACCGCTGGCAGCGGGCGCTCGACGACGCCGAGGTCGGCGCGTGACGACCCCGACGCCGGCTTCTGCGTCCACGCTGCCGCAGCCCGCCGCCTTCGAGCCGGGGCCGGCGCCGCGCCTGCCGCAGACGCTGCATCTGCTGCCCGAGACGTGGCAGGTGCGCCTGCCGATGTTCGAGGGGCCGCTCGATCTCCTGCTCGATCTGCTGCGGGTGCAGAAGCTGGCCATCGTCGACATCCCGGTGGCGCAGGTGTGCGATCAGTTCCATGCGTATCTCGCGCAGATGGAGGCGCTCAATCTCGACATCGCGGGCGAGTACATCTACATGGCCGCCTACCTGATCCATCTCAAGTCGAAGATGCTGCTGCCGCGCACGCCGCGTCGGCGCGCCGGGCAGGACGACGACGAGGGCGATCCGCGCGAGGAGCTGATTCGCCGCCTGCTCGAGTACCAGCGCATCAAGGAGGCCGCGCAGACCCTGGCCGAGGTCGACAGCGTCCGCCGCGGGCTCTTCGTGCGCCGCAGCGACGAGCTGCGTCGGATCGTCCGCGACGCCGAGCCGGCGGCCTACGACCTCAGCGATCTCTCGCTCTTCGATCTGCTGCGCACGTTCAAGGACGTGCTCGACCGCTTCGCGCGCGAAAACCCGCCGCCGATGATGGTGGCGGGGGAGACGTTCTCGGTGCGCGGGCAGATCGAGCGCCTGCTCGACGCGCTTCAGCCCGGCCGCACGCGCGAGCTGGTCGACGATCTGCGCGGGCTGTCGGGACGGCGCGAGGCGGTGGCGGCGCTGCTGGCGGTGCTCGAGATGGTGCGCATGGGCCTGGTGCGCCTGCACCGCACCGAGGCGGGCGCGCTGCTGCTGAGCCGCACCGAGCGGACGATCGCGGCCGAGGAACTGGAGGCGATCCAGTCGTGACCGACACCGACGACGCGGTCGAGCCGTCGGCGAACGCGCCCGAGGCGGTGGCATCCGAGGCGGCGGCGGACGATCCGCTCGAGGCGGTGCTCGAGGCGCTGCTCTTCGTCGCCAACGACGCCGTGCCGCGGG
>JBCCOR010000800.1:0-2220 GCA_039025295.1 Acidobacteriota bacterium | reverse complement strand
GTCGACGGTTGCGGGCGCTTCGTGTGTCGCGACGGGCGCGAACGTCGCGGATGTGACAGCTCCTGCCCGCAGCGCGGCCGCCGGCGGACGGGTCAGCGCCGAGGGCGGCGCCGGCGCGGGCAGGCCGCGCAGCTGGCGCAGCGCCTCGGCGACCTCGGCGGCGTGCCGCGGACGCAGGCGCGGATCTTTCTGCAGCAGATGATCGACCAGCGCCGCCAGGCCGTCGGGCACGTCCGGGCGGTGATCGCGCAGGGGCGCGTGCGCCGCTTCGATCACCCGGCGCAGGGTCGCGAGATCGTTGTCGGCGAGAAACGGATTGTGCCCGGCGAGCAGCTCGTAGAGCAGCACGCCGAAGGCGAAGAGATCGGCGCGGTGATCGATCGCGTCGCCGCGCGCCTGCTCGGGTGCCATCGCGCGGTAGGTGCCGAGCACGTTGCCGCGGGTCAGCGACGTCTGATCGCTGCGCGTCGCCGCGTCGCCGGCCAGGGCCTTGGCGATGCCGAAGTCGGCGATCTTGAGCCGTCCATCGGGCGTGCGCAGCACGTTCTCGCCCTTCAGATCGCGGTGCACGATGCCCTGATCGTGCGCGTAGCCGAGGCCGTCGGCGAGCTGCAGGCCGATGTCGAGCACCTCGTCGATCGGCAGCGCCCTGCCGTCGGCATACGCGCGCAGCGACGCGCCGGCGACGAATTCCATCACCAGGCCGTCGCCGTCGTCGCCGTCGAGCACGCCGTAGAGCTGCACCACCGCCGGATGATTGAGCCGCGCCGCGAGGCGGGCTTCGCGGCGGAAGCGCGCCCGTCGATCGGGGCGCGTCGCGCCGTCGGGACGCAGACGCTTGATTGCCACCGGACGATCGAGCACGTCGTCGTGGGCGAGATAGACCTGGCCCATGCCGCCCGCGCCGAGCAGGCGGATCACGCGGTAACCGCCCAGCTGTGCGGGCGACGTTGCATCGGATGGCTCGGGCCTGCGATCGCGATCGGCGCTCATGGCGTGGGCAAACCCGGCCGGGCTGCGGCTCAGGACGGCCGTCCGGCGTCGCCGTCGGCGGCAGCGGCGACATCACGCAACCGACGGCGCAGCGCCATCTTCGAGACGCCGAGCCGATCGACCATCGCGTCGAGATCGCCGTCGGTCGCCGCGTGCGCGGCCTGCAGCTCGTCGCGCGTGAGCGCGCCCGCGGTGCGCGCCGTCGGCGAGGCTTCGATGCGGGCGTAGAGCGAAGTGCGCGACAGGCCGAGGGCGCGGGCGGTGGCTTTGAGGTCGTAGCGATGTGCGCGCAGCGTGGCGATCAGCTCGTCTTCGTCGACGTCGCCCGGCCGGCGGCGCGCGGGCGCGGGGTCGGCCGACGGCGCGGGCTGCGTCGTCGACGCGGTCGTTGGCGCGGCCGCAGGGTGCGGGCGCATCAGCTGATCGAGCAGCGGCCCGGCGGCGCTCAGCTGCTGGCGTCCGCGCGAGCCGATGACGATCTGCTGCGCGACGTTGCGCAGCTGGCGGACGTTGCCCGGCCAGTCGTAGCGCAGGAGGCGCATCATCAGCTGCGGATCGAGCATCGGCGCCGCGTCGTCGGCGCGGGCTGCGAGGAAGCGCGCGCGCTGCTCGGGATCGACCGAGCCCAGGGCCGCGCGCAGAAAATGCTGCAGCAGGCGACCGACGTCGTCGCGGCGGGCGCGCAGCGGCGGCAGCTGCAGCACGTAGCCCGACAGGCGATGCAGCAGGGGCGCGCGGAAGTCGCCGTCGAGCACCTGGGTGTCGAGATCGGCGTCGGTGGCAGCGATGATGCGCACGTCGACCGGCTCGGTGCGCTGCCCGCCGACCGGCAGCACCTCGCGCGTCTCGAGCGTGCGCAGCAGCATCACCTGCACCTCCGCCGAGGCCTCGCCGATTTCGTCGAGGAAGAGCGTGCCACCGTGGGCGCGTCGCACGTGGCCGGGCACGTCGCGCACCGCGCCGGTGTAGGCGCCCTTGACCGCACCGAAGAGCTCGGCCGCTGCGATCGACGGCGTCAGCGCGCCCAGGTTGACGCCCACGAACGGCCCGTCGCGGCGCGGACTGCGGTCGTGGATCGCATGCGCGACCAATTCTTTGCCGGTGCCGGTTTCGCCGCGCAGCAGCACGGGCACCTCGAGATCGGCGACCGCGTCGATGTTGCGGCGCACGTCGTCGAGGCCGATGCTGGCGCCGATCAGGCCGCTGTCGTCGACCCGCGTGATGTCG
>JBCCOR010000799.1:0-2222 GCA_039025295.1 Acidobacteriota bacterium | reverse complement strand
GTCGGCCGCGCCGCCGACCGCCGGACTGCAGCGGACGACCAGCGCCGAGCGCAAGCAGGCCACCGTGCTGTACATCGGGCTGCAGACGCGCACCGCCGACGGCGACGCGGTCGATCCCGAATCGCTCCATCTGGTCTACGCGGCGTTTCTGGCCGCGGCGCGCGAAGCGGTCGAGCGCTACGGCGGCCGCATTCACCAGGCGGTCGGCGATCGCATCATGGCGCTCTTCGGCGCGCCGATCACCCTGGAAGATCATGCCCATCGCGCGGTCATGGCCGCGCTGGCGCTGCGCGAACAGGGTACGGCGCTGTCGGCCGCGGCGCGCGGCGACGCTGCCGCGGTCGCGGCGACCTGCACGCTGCGCTTCGGCATGGCGACGGGCGGCGTGGTTTTCGGCGGCGCGGGTGACGTCGTCGTGGGCGAGGCGGTCGATCTCGCCCGTCGGCTCGAGGGCCTGGCCGTCCACGATCCGCAGGCCGATGCCGACGCCGACGCCGTCATCCTGGTGCAGCGCGCCGCTGGCCAGCTCGTCTGGCCGTTCGTCCGCCTGCTGCGCGCGCGCGATCTCGAAGCGACGCACGCCGACGACCGGCTCGGTCGGCTCTACCGCGTGGTCGGACCGCGCGAGCGCGAGCGACCGACGGTCTTCGCCCAGGTGCGATTGACGCCGTTCGTCGGCCGCGAGCGCGAGCTGCAAACGCTGCGCCTGCTCGCCGATCAGGCCGGCACCGGGCGCGGTCAGGCGGTCGGCATCGCCGGGCAGGCGGGCACCGGCAAATCGCGATTGATCTTCGAATTCCGCCGCCAGCTGCGCAGTCAGTCGGTCACCTGGCTGAGCGGCACGTGCCTGGCCTACGGTCAGGGCACGCCCTATCTGCCGCTGCTGTCGATGGTCCGACGGGCGTCGTACATCGGCCGCAGCGACGCGCCGGGTGCGATCGCGAGCAAGCTGCGCGACAGCCTCGAGGCGATCGGCCTGGAGGCCGACAGCGCGCTGCCGTTCCTGCTGCGCCTGCTCGGCATCGAACTCGGCGCCTATCCGGTCGGCGATCTCGAGCCGCAGGCGATCCAGGCTCAGACCTTCGCCATCCTCCGGCGCATGGTGCTGCGCGCCGGCCAGCAGTCGCTGGTGGTGCTCGAGATCGAAGATCTGCACTGGATCGATCAGACCTCCGAGGCGTTTCTCGCCTCGCTGGTCGAGGGCATGGCGGGCGCGCGCCTGCTGCTGCTGGCGACCTACCGCGCCGGCTATCGGCCGTCGTGGCTCGAGCGCTCCTACGCCACCCAGCTGAGCGTTCATCCGCTGTCGCCCGAGGAAGGGCGCGAGATGGCGGCGGCGATTCTGCAGACCCGCGGCATGTCCGGCGACGCCGCGTCCGACGACGCGGCGTCTGGCGACGATGACGGCGGCGGCGGGCGCGATGATGGCGCCCTGGTCGCCGACGCCGAGGCGCTGCTGGCCAAGGCCGAGGGCAATCCGTTCTTCCTCGAAGAGCTCGCCCGCCAGCTGACCGATCTGCGCAGCGCAGAGACGTCGACCGGTGGTGCGCCCCAAGGCGACGGCGCCATCCCCGACACCGTGCAGGGCGTGCTGATGGCGCGCATCGATCGCTTGCCCGCCGAGCACAAGCAGCTGCTGCAGATCGCGTCGGTGCTGCAGCGCGAACTGTCGGTCGATCTGCTCGGCCGCCTGTGGGACGGCACGACGCCGCTGGTGCAGATGCTGCGTGACCTGACCGCGTGGGAGTTCTTCTACGAATCGGCCACCGAGACCGGTTCGCACTACGTCTTCCGCCATGCGCTCACCCAGGAAGTTGCCTACGCCAGCCTGCTGAGCCAGCATCGCCAGCAGTTGCACGCGGCCACCGCCGAAGCGCTCGAAGCGCTCCATGCGTCGCGCCTGGCCGACGTCTATGATCAGCTGATCTACCACTACGCCCGCGCCGGACGACCGGTGGAAACGGTGCGCTACGCGATCGCCTTCGCCGATCAGGCCGCGGCCAGCTACGCGCACGCGGAGGCGGCGCGCGCGCTGCGCGAGGCGCTCAAGCAGGCCGAGGCGCTGCCGGCCGCGCATCGCGATGCCCAGATCCTCGATCTGGTGCTGCGCCTGGCGGCATCGCTGCTGCCGCTGGCCGGCTTTTTTGAATCCCTCGAGCGGCTGGAAGGCGAGACAACGCGCGTCGAGCGCCTCGACGACGCCCAGCTGCGCGGCCGTTACT
>JBCCOR010000798.1:0-2228 GCA_039025295.1 Acidobacteriota bacterium | reverse complement strand
GCCCCGCCGGCCGTCCTCCCCAGCGCCCCACGGACACCGCCCAGCGACCCGCACAGCCAACGCCGAAGCGCCCCGCGGGCCCGACCGCGAAGCGACCGCCCGGGCGCGCGGCCACGCCGAATCCGCCGATGCGATCGACGCGTGGCCAAGCGCCGCCGCAGGCGCGCGGACGCCCCGCACGACCGCGGGATGCCGCGCCGCCGACCACGGCCGGCCAGCGTCCGACGAACCTCCGCGGACGCGGCAGCGCACCGTCCCCGCCGGCGGACCATCCCGGCGCGCGCAGCCGCGGCACGCGGCCCGATTCGGCGTCCAATCCGCCGCGTCCGACCGCGCGCCCAGGACGCGCGCCGGCGCGACCGCCGACCGGGTCGACCCCGGCGAACGTCGGCAGCCGCTCCGGCGCACATCGCCCCAAGCCGAACACGCCGAACATCGGCAGCCGCTCCGGCACACATCGCCCCAAGCCACCGCGCGAGACACCGGCCGGCGCGCGAGGCCAAGGTCGCGCCCCGGCACGGCCGCCGACCGGATCGACCCCGTCAACCGCCGGGAGCCGCTCCGGTGCCCATCGCCCGAAGCCGTCACGCGAAACGCCATCGCCAATCGGATCCGATCCGCGCGCCGGTCGCGATCAGGCCGCCCGGCGCCGTCGGATCGGCGGCAACATCCATCTCACACGCTACAGCGGCAGCAACGCGTTCTATCCGCTGGCGGTCGATCTCGACTTCCATCCGGCCGGCTGGCGCGGACGCCTCGAGCATCCCGACGGCAGCCTGAGCACGCCCGGCACGGCCGTGCTGGTCGACGACGCCTGGTACGAGATGGTGGAGTTCCGGCAGCATCCGGAAAGCGGCCGCTACCACGGCTATCTACAGCCCTGGAGCGACAGCGAAACGATGCGCAACATCGTCGAGCTCACCCCCGAGCGCTGCGAAGCGCTGACGTCGCAGCACGATCATCAGGAAGAGCGCGCCGAACGCGCGCAGGAGCTGGAACGCTGGGCGCCGCTGCTCGGCCTGCTGCCGATGGCTGAGCAGCTGCGCATGGAGCGCGACTACGGCACGCCGGCGGTGCGCAACACGATCTTCTCGGTGCCGCCGCTGCTGCTGCTCGGCGGCGTCGGCATGCTGGTGGCGATCGCCTACCATCTCGGCATCCGCTTCGGTCCACTCGAGCCGGTCGCCGCGCTGCTCGACCATCTGCAGCTGCTGCTGATCTACCTGGTCACTGAATCACTGCTGCGCCTGGCGATCGCCGGCTACGGCCGGCGTCCGGTGGGCAGCCTGATGGTCATCCTGCCGCTGGCGATCCATCAGCTGGTAACCAACCAGCGCAGCCAGTGGCGCTCGCGCAATCACGAGCTGATCCGCCAGCTCGAGAACAATCCGGCGCATCTCGCCGATCTGCGCGACACCGTCAAGCCGCTGCCCGACGCCCAGGAGGCCGCGTTCGAGGTGATCTCGCTGATGCCCAAAGACCACTGGACGCTCAACGTCACCGGCATCCGCTATTGCGATCGGATCTACCTCGCCACGGAGCGCTTCACCAAAGACCGCGACGACGGCCTGACCTGGCATCATTTCCACCTGACGCCCGCGCCGGCCGAGCGCGTGCTGCGCGTCTACCGCGACTACGACCCGCGCGAGGTTCAGCAGCTCTATCGCGATCATCGACGCCAGGAGTCGGCGGCCTGGATCGAGACCTTCGCGCCGATCTGGGGCCTGCTCGACGGCACGCTCCAGAAGCGCCTGGCGGCCAGCTACCGCTATGCGCCGGCCGCGATGACCCAGATCAGCATCGTCGCCATGCTCGCAATCGGCGCGCTCTTCGGCCTGCTCGGCGGCATCAATCTGCGCCAGGCCGAGTACGTCAGCGGCAGCCTGCTCCTGCTGCTCGGCATCGCGCTGCTGATCGATGGCATTCAGCGGCGGCTGAAATACCACAGCGGCGAGGTGATCGGCAGCCGACTGTTCGGCCGCCTGGTGCGTCCGATGGTGCTGCGCGCGCTGCGCTGGGAAACGCGCGCCAAGGGCAGTGCAAAACCCGACCCGCCGCCGCACACCGCGCGCGCGTCGTCGTGACGACCGCACCGTGAACAACCCATGACCGCCTCGCGTCCGCCGCGCCCCGGTCCGCCGCCGCCGCTGCCACCCCACGCCGAACGACCGTCGGCGGACGCGCCCGCCGACCGACCGCGCCCACGCGGCGACGCCCCCCGCCCCGCG
>JBCCOR010000797.1:0-2245 GCA_039025295.1 Acidobacteriota bacterium | reverse complement strand
GTCGTCGAGCGTCGGCGGCGTGAACGGCTCGGGACCGATCAGGCCACCGGTGAAGGCCAGCACCGCGCCGTAGTGGCCGGCGTGCCGGGCGGCGTACTCGAGCGCCAGACAGGCCCCCTGCGAGAAGCCCGCGAGCACGATCCGCTCGCGCGCCAGGCCGCCGTCGACCAGCGACCCGACGGCGCGGTCAACCGCCGCCAGCGCGCCGCTGAGGAAGGGCTCGTTGGCCGCGCGCGGCGCGATGAAGCGCTGCGGATACCAGGTGCCGGCGTCGGCCTGGGGGCATGCGCGCCGCGACGCGGGCGGGATCGGCACCGAGCATCTCGCCCAGCGGCGCGATGCCCAGGGCCGAGTCGCCGCGTCCGTGCAGCAGCACCAGGCCCCAGTCGGCGGCTGCGGGATCGGCCCCGCGCGCCCGCGCCGGCGCGGCGTGGGGCAGACGGGCGTCGCGCGTCGGCGCGGGCGATGCGGTCGTTGCGGCGGTCTGGGTCATGGCTGCACCTCCGGATGGGTCGTCGTGATGGGGGGGGACGCCGCGTCGCGCAGCGGCGGCAGCGCGGCCTCGATCTCGGCGCGGCGGCCTTCGAACCAGGCCGGGAGCTGGAGCCCGGCGCCGAGGGACGCGGCCGGCTCGTCGCGCGTGAAGCCCGGCGGATCGGTGGCGATCTC
This sequence comes from Acidobacteriota bacterium, assembly GCA_039025295.1. GTDB lineage: Bacteria > Acidobacteriota > Thermoanaerobaculia > Multivoradales > J023 > JBCCOR01. Next base: position 1,576 of record JBCCOR010000797.1, on the reverse strand, counting down.
GTAGAGCACGCCGCCCGGCTCGCGGAAGTAGATCGAGCGGAAGTAGCTGCGATCCTGCACCGCGGTGACGTGATGGCCGGCCTGCGCGATGCGGTCCTGCCAGGCGCCCTGCGCGGCGTCGTCGGTGACGCGGAAGGCGAGATGATGGACGCCGCCCGCGCCGCCGCGCGCCCGGGCCGTGGTCGGATCTTCGATCAGGTCGACGCGCGCCGACGGTCCACCGTCGGCAAAGGCGAGGCGCTGGTGCAGGCCGTCGCGCGTTGCGTCGTGGAAGCCGAGCACGTCGCGCAGAAACGCAGCCGACGGCGCGGCTTCGCGCAGGCGCAGCGTGACGGTGTCGACGCGCTGGATCGCCGGATCAGCGTCGTCGTCGCCGGTGGCAACCAGCTCCAGGCGCAGACCGTCAGGATCGTCGAAGGCCAGGCCGTCAGTGCCGAAGCGCTCGATCGCCGTGTGTGCGACGCCGGCGTCGTCGAGTCGCGTGCGCCAGGCGTCGAGACTCGACGGCGGCACGGCCAGCGCCACCGACTCGATCGCGCCGCTGCCGCGCTGCGCGCGCCGCGCGCCCGGCCAGGGAAAGAAGGTCAGCAGGGTGCCCGGACGCCCCAGCGCGTCGCCGTAGTAGAGATGGTAGGTGGTCGGGTCGTCGAAGTTGACCGTGCGCTTCACCAGGCGCAGACCGAGCGTGCCGACGTAGAAGTCGAGATTGCGCTGGGCGTCGCCGGCCAGCATCGTGACGTGATGAATACCCGGGAACGTCGGAGCGGCAGCAAACGGCGAAGGGTTCGGCGAAGCGGTCATGGGAACCTCCGTGGACAGGGCGGATGATTTTTGCGTCGTCACAATGATTGATGCATGGCCTTTGCGCGAGGTTACACGCGGCTGCACATCAGCGCCTATGCTACGCTCACGCGCGTCGAATCGATCCGCGCAAGCCCTTGGAGAATCACGCGATGTCCCGCTCGTCCCGCGCCCCGCACGCCGCCGACGCCGCCGACGGCGGCGTCGACGCATCGTGGCGCTGGATCGGCCCGACGGTGCGCCGCGTGCGCCTGGCGAACGTGCGAAGCATCGCCGTGTGCGACGTCCAGCTGCGGCCGCTGACGGTGCTGGTCGGCCGCAACGGCGCCGGCAAGCGCACCTTCGTCGACGCGCTGGCGCTGGTGGGGGAGGCGATGCGCGACGGCCTGGCGCGCGCGCTCGAGCCGCGCGGCGGCATTGAGCGCCTGCGCCGGCGCAGCGTCGGCCATCCGCGCGCGCTCGAGATCACGCTCGACGTCCGCCTGCCCGACTGGGGCCTGGGGATCTACGGCCTTGTCCTGGCACCGCGTCGCCAGGGCGGGGTGATCGTCCGCCGTGAGCGCATCACCCTCGCCAACGCCGACGAAGAGGTGCGCGCACACGTCGTGCGCGGACCCGCGAAGGTGCTCGAAAGCACCCACGACGGATTGCCGCGGCTGGCGTCGCCGCAGATGCTGCTGCTGCCGCAGCTCGCGCCGCATGCGCCCTTCGACGGCCTCTACCGCACGCTCTGCGGCATGGCGTCGTACCGCTTCGTGCCCGACGCGCTGCGCGC
>JBCCOR010000796.1:0-2245 GCA_039025295.1 Acidobacteriota bacterium | reverse complement strand
GCACGCTCGCCGTCGCCGAGATAGAGATCGATCGAGACCTCGGCGAAGAGCCGGCGGTAGGTCGGGTAGTCGAGATGCGGCGATTTCCAGCCGTCGTAGGCGTCGGCGAGCAGCGCGCGCGCGGCCTCGGGGCTGTCGGCGGCGAGCTGCTGCAGCACGCCCGCCCACGACACGAGCAGCGCCTCGAGATAGCGGTCGCCGCGCTCGCGCGCCTGGCTGCGCAGCTCGTTGAGGCCGTCGAAGGCCGCGGTCCACCGGCCGAGCTGAGCGTGCACCAGCTGGCGCAGATGAGCGAGGGTGTCCTGCTCCCAGGCGACGCCGAACGCCGCCCGGGTGAGATGCGACGCGGCCTGCTCGAGATGGCCAGCGGCGCGCGTCCAGCTGCCTTCGCCGCAGGTCACCATGCCGGCGGCGAGCGACGCCAGGCCGCCCGCATACGGGTTGTCGAAGCGGCCGGCGAGATCGAGCGCGCGGCGCAGCGCCGGCTGTGGATCGTCGCCGGCGAGATGGCCGTAGTACACCTCGAGCGCCAGGCTGCGGGCGACGCGGGCGGGCTCGCCGACGCGCAGCGCGCCGAGCAGCGCCCGGGCGTGGAAGAGCGCGGCCTGGTGCGGCTCGACCATGCTCAGGCCGAGCGCCGCGGTCCAGGCGATGTCGATCCGCTCGAGCGCCTGCTCGTCCCAGATCGCCGCGTCGTCGGCTGCCGCGTCGCCGCCGCCGGTCGTCGTCGCTGTCGGCATCGGCGGCGGCGTCCAGCGCTCGGGGCGCAGGCGGCGCAGCTGCCAGCGGGTCCAGCGCAGCGCCAGCTCGACCTGCAGGCGATCGTCGTTCAGCTGCCAGTCGGCGTGCCGCAGCACGTGGTTGAGGATCTTCAGGCCGCGCGCGATGTGGCCGCTGATCAGCAGCTTCTCCGCCGCGTGGCGCTGCACCGGCAGCGGCCGCGTGCTGCCGCTCGTGACCTCGGCCGCCTCGAGATAGTGCTCCGCCGCCGCCGAGCTGTGGCCGACGTTGGCCTGCGCCTCGGCGAGCTGGAAGAGATATTGATAGCGCCGCGGGCTCTGCACCGGCACGAGATCGAGCGCGCGCAGATAGAGCCGCACGGCGCGCTCGAACGCGAGCGAGCGCTGGGCGCGTTCGGCGGCGAGGGCGATGTAGCTCAGCGCCTTCGACTTGGCGCCGATCGCCTGATAGTGATCGGCGAGGATCTCCGGCTCGATCTGGGCCTCGACCTCGAGCGCCTCGGCCAGGGCGCGGTGATGCTGGCGGCGGACGTCGGCGTTGAGATGGCGCTGCACGACGGCGTCGCGAATGCGCTCGTGGTACGTGTCGACCTCCTCCGCGCCGTCGCTGTCGATCCGGCGGGTGAGATGCGCCACGCGCAGGCGGTTGAGGGCGTCGCGCACGTCGAGACCGTCGGCGGCGGCGCGGCGCAGCGCGCTGACCCGCAGCGGCCGGCCGGCGACCGCGATCAGAGCGAGGGCGTGACGGCAGTCGTCGGGCAGGGTGCGCACCCGTTCGAGCAGCACGTCGCCGATGCTGAAGCCGTCGGCGCGCAGGGTCGAGAGATCCGAGCGATGGCCGTCGCGGGTCGAGTGGGTGAGGAAGCGCGCCAGCTCGGCGATGAAGAACGGACAGCCCTCGGCTTCCGCGACCACCGCGTCGATCTCGCCCGCGCGCGCGGGCGGCTGGAGATCGTCGAGCAGCCGCACCGCCATCTCGCGCGCGCTGGCGGCGTCGAGCTGGTCGGTGTGCAGCGTGCGCACGTCGACGCCGCTGGTCGTCAGGCCGTCGAGGACGATCCGCTGCAGGGTGCCGAGAAACGTGCTCGCCCGCTCGCTGATCGGGCCGCCGCCGGCGGCGGTCGCTTCGCCGCGGCGGTAGCAGCCGATCAGCAGCAGGTTGGGCGCGTTGGGCGGGCGCAGCAGATCGGCGATGAGATCGGCGCTGTCGGCGTCGCCCCAGTGCAGATCGTCGATGAAGAGCACCAGCCGATGACCGACCGCGATGCGCGCCAGCAGCTCGCGCAGCGCGCCGCTGGCGCGCTGGCGCAGCGTGTGGACGTCGACCGCCAGCTCGAGCACGCTGTCGGCGTCCTGGACCGCCGCGGCCACGGCGCGCACCCGGCGCAGCACCGGAAACACCCGCGCGAGCGCGGCGATGTGGGTCGGCAGCAGGCTTTCGACGTCGGTGGTCGGCAGCGGATAGAGATAGCGGCTGAGGGCGTCGACCAGGCTGTCGAGCGCCT
>JBCCOR010000795.1:0-2254 GCA_039025295.1 Acidobacteriota bacterium | reverse complement strand
GCGGTCTCGACCAGCTGATCGAAAATCTGCTTGGCCCGGCGGTAGATCTTGAGCACCTCGACGATGCCCACCACCGAGATCTCGGCGCTGTCGGCGACCGTTTCGAGTCCGGCGGCGCGCAGTTCATCACCGCCGAGGCCGACGGCGCGCAGCGCGGGCCGGCGCGCGCGCAGCGCGGTCAGCAGGCGCGCGCCGTGCAGATCGCCCGAGGCCTCGCCCGCAACGATCATCAGCGGCGGCGCGGCGTCCGCGCCGGCGTCGACGCTCACGGGATCGGCGCCGGCGGACCCGACGGGAACGGATACATCAGCCAGGCGAGCGCCAGGCCGAGAGCGACCATCGAAACGAACATCTGCAGGAAGAGCACGACGCGCTCGCGCGGCGAGACCCGCCACAGGAGGGCGAAGAACACGCTCACCAGCAGAGCGTAGAGCATCATCAGCAGGAAATGGCTCATGCGCGCGGAAGTCCTCGTCGGCGACCGCGTTACGGCTTGTGGCCGCGCGCGATGTCCAGGGTGTCGAGCAGCAGAAGCAGGTTCATCAGTCCGGCCGTCAGGATGAAGGCGCTGCCGTATTCGAAGCCGCTGCCGCTCGGCGTGGCGACGTAGTCGAGGCCGATGCGGAGCACAAAATACGGCACGCCCATGCCCATCGCGCCAACCGTGGCGAGAATCGACAGCGGCGGTCCGTCGAGGCGCACCGGCAGCTCACCGCCGAGCAGCGCGCCGACCGCGACGGTGATCACCACCACGGCAAGAAAGGCCAGACCGCGACCGACGCGGCGCAGCAGCACGTGGCCGAGGCCGGGCAGCGCCCAGGCGGCGACGAGCAGCACGGGAATCGGAAGCGATGAGCGTTGGGCAGTCGACGCGTCGTCGCGCGGATTGGCAGACGCGTCCGAAGGCGTGGCGTTGGCAGACACGGGCGGGATGGGGATCCAGGAAGGCGATCGACAACGGCCGGCGGAGCGAGATCCGCCGGCCGTATGCCGTCAGGGGTTGAGCAGCTCTTTGAGCTCTTTGCCGGGTTTGAAGTAGGGAATGCGCTTGGCAGGCACGTTCACCTTCTCGCCCGTCTTCGGATTGCGTCCGATGCGCGCGTTGCGCTGGCGGATGCGGAAGCTGCCAAAGCCGCGTAGCTCGATTTTTTCTCCCTCGTGCAGCGACGCCACAATGCTCTCGAAAACGGTGTTGACGATGACTTCGGCATGTTTCTTGGTGAGATCGATCTGTTGAGCGACCTCGTCGACCAGATTGGCTTTGGTCATCGCATCACGTTTTTCGGTCATGGCGCCTCCACGAGCGGCAGTTCAGCGGAATCGCGCGGCGCGTCCGACGGCGGAGCGCGCCGCGCGCGGAGAAGCGATCGAGCGTGGCGGCCTGTGCGGCGCGGCCGAACCGTTCGATCAGGACGCGTCGTCGTCGGTCGACGCGTCCGTCTCGTCCGTCTCGTCCCGCAGGTCCTCGGCGTCGGCCCGCACATCTTCGATCTCGTCGTCGTCCGACGATACCGCGTCCGGGTCCTCACCGCGGGCCTTGGCCTCGAGCTGCTCGACCTCGTCAGAGGTCGGCTGCGGCACGCCGCGCATCGTCAGGCCGACTTTCTTCTCGTCCTCCTCGATACGCAGGATGCGCGCGCTCACCCAATCACTTACATGGTACATCGCTTCCAGCTTCTGACCGGCAAGGTCGATCTCGGAAATATGGGCCAGGCCCTCGAGTCCCTTGTAAATGTCGATGAACAGGCCGAAGTCCGTGACGTTGACTACCTTGCCGTCGACGGTGTCGCCGACCTTGTGGCTGATCACGAAATCGTCCCACTCGTTGGGCAGGAACTCCTTGATCGAGAGCGACACGCGCTGGTTGTCGACGTCGATGTTGGTGATCCGTGCCTGGACGGTGTCGCCCTTCTTGAGCACCTCGCTCGGATGCTTGACGCGCTTGGTCCAGCTCATGTCGGAGACGTGGATCAGGCCGTCGATGTCCTCGGTGATCTCGACGAACGCACCGAACTCGGTGAGGTTGCGCACCCGACCCTCGATGATCGAGCCAACCGGGAAGGTGTCGGCCAGCTCCTCCCACGGGTTGCGCTCGGTCTGGCGCAGGGAGAGGCTGATCCGGCGCTGGCCCATGTCGAGCTCCGACACGATCGCATCGACCATGTCGTTGACGCTGAGCAGCTTCGACGGGTTGACGACCTTCTTGGTCCACGACATCTCGCTGACGTGGATCAGGCCCTCGACGCCCTCCTCG
>JBCCOR010000794.1:0-2260 GCA_039025295.1 Acidobacteriota bacterium | reverse complement strand
GCCGCGGTCGGCCGGCAGGCGCCTGCGGTCTGCGCTGGAGCCGCTGCGTCGGCATCCGCTGGTCGCGATCTCGGCGCTGCTGCAGATGCTCGCGATGGCGCAGCTCCAGCCCGAGCGCCAGCCCCAGCGCGATCAGCAGCAGCAGCGCCGAGATCGCGACCAGCGGATGCCGACGCAGCGGCTCCAGCGCAGACCGCAGGCGCATGCCGGCCGACCGCGGCGCGATCGGGCGATCGTCGAGGACGCGGTCGAGATCGTCGACCAGCGCGCGCGCGTCGCGATAGCGATCGCCGGGCCTTTTCGCCAGGCAGCGTCGCAGCACCGCGCGCAGCGCCGGCGGACCAACGTCGGGCAGCTGCGGCGTCGCGCGCAGGACCGCGCGCATCAGGCCGATCTGGCTGTCGGCCCGAAACGGCGTGCGCCCGTCGGCGGACAGCAGCTGCGCCAGCGTGATGCCGAGCGCCCAGACGTCGGCCTGCGGGCCGATCGCGTCGGGCGTGCCGCGCAGCTGCTCGGGCGCCATGTACTGCACCGTGCCGAGCAGCTGCCCGGCCTCGGTCAGCAGGGTGCCGCTGCCTCGCTGAAGATCGTGGACGATGCCGAAATCGACCACCACCGGCCGCAGCGCGCCGTCGTCGGCATCGACCTCGACCAGGATGTTCGACGGCTTGAGATCGCGATGCACCAGACCGGCGGCGTGCGCGGCCGCCACCCCGTCGGCGGCGGCGCGCAGCACGCGCACGATGGTCCGCCACGGCGCGCCGGCCAGCGCCACGTTCAGCTCGTCGCCGTCCACCAGCCGCCTCGCGACGTAGGGACGCCCCTCGCTCTCGCCGACCTGGTAGACCTCGCAGATGCCCGGGTGCTGCAGCCGCGCCAGCGCGCGCGCCTCGCGCAGCAGGCGCGCGACCAGCGCGGGGCGCTTGTGGCGCAGGTACTTCAGCGCCACCTCGCGCCCCAGCGTCGCATCGTACGCCCGATAGACGTCGGCGGTGCCGCCTTCGGCCAGCGGCACGCCGGTGGCGTAGCGACGCCGCAGGCGCGGCGCAGCCCGATGCGAGGCGAGAGCGTCTGGATGCATGCGGCTGCGAATCTACCGCGGCCGGGTAACGAAACAGCTTGCCGAATCGAAAACCCGCTCGGGCCGTAGGGCGTAGGATGACCAGCGCCTCACCGACTGTTCCCGACCTCCGGAGGTTTTCGCCTGCCATGTCTCGCATCACCGGTCTCGCCATCCTCGGCGCGCTCGCCGCGCTGCCCGTTGTTCTGCTCGCCCTGACCCTGCTGATGCCCGGGCGCGCCTGGGCCCAGCCGCCGACCGTCGGCGACGCGACCCCGGCGCGCGCGACGCCGTCCGCGGACGATGCCGACGCGCTCGACGGCACGTGGAATGGCAGCATCACCCTCTTCGGCAACGAGCTCGCCATCACGGTTCGACTCGCCGCCGGCGGCGACGACGGCGCGCCCGCGGCGACGATCGACATTCCCGTCCAGGGCGTCAAGGATCTCGACCTGATCGACGTCGCGCTCGACGAGAACGACGCCGGCGCGACCACCGCCACCTTCCGCATTCCCGGCGCGCCGGGCGAGCCGACCTTCGACGGCGTCTTCGACCTCGCCAACGCCGACGGCCCGACCCTCGCGGGCGACTTCACCCAGGCCGGGCGCACCTTTCCCTTCGCCCTCGTGCGCGACGACGGGCGCGAGGCCGCGGCGCGCGCCGAGCGGCTCGCCGACTACGACGCGCTGATCGCCGACGCGCGCCAGCGCCTGGCCACGCCGGGCGTTGCGGTCGCCCTGATCGACGACGGCGAGATCGTCCACGTCACCACCGACGGCCATCGCGATCTCGCCAACGATCTGCCGATCACCGAGGACACGATCTTCGCCATCGGCTCGGTGAGCAAATCGTTCACCGCCGCCACCGTCGCCCTGCTGGTCGACGACGGCCTGATCGAATGGGACGAGCCGATCCGCACCTATCTGCCGCGCTTCCGCATGCACGACGACGTGGCGACGAACCACATCAACGCGATCGATCTGCTCGTCCACAGCTCGGGCCTGCCGCGCCACGATCTGGCATGGTACGGCAGCGACGCCACGCGCGAGGCGCTCGTCGACGGCGTCGCCCATCTCGAGCCGGTCGTCGACTTCCGCGGCGGCTGGAACTACCAGAACCTGATGTACATGACCGCCGGCTATCTGGTCGGCCAGCAGACCGAGAGCCGCTGGGAAGACGTCGTGCGCACGCGCCTCTTCG
>JBCCOR010000793.1:0-2262 GCA_039025295.1 Acidobacteriota bacterium | reverse complement strand
TCTTCATCCTCCAGCAATTCGATACGATCATGGAGTCGATGCTCTCGACCATCAACGACGTCACCATCGACAAGATCACCGTCATCGACGCCGAGGTCTCGAACATCGATCAGAACGCCTCCATGCCCATGAAGGCCGCTTCGGCCTCCGAGCAGATCAAGCAAACGCTCGGCCTCGACCTGCCGACGCTTCGAGACGTCCTGCGCGGTGCCGATCATGACCAGCGGATGGCCGTCGTCGCTGCGCTCGACCACGCGGCCGCGCACGGAGAGCCAGAGCCAGCGGCCGTCGGCGTGGCGGGTGCGGTATTCGCTCTCGTAGAGCAGCGCGTCGTCGCCGCGGCGCAGATAGGTCGTCAGATGCGCTTCGGCGCGAACACGATCGTCGGGATGCACCTGATGCTGCCACGCGGGCATATTGCGCGGCATGTCGTCGTCGTCGTAGGCGAACAGGCGCAGGAAGCGACGGTCGTAGTCGAGCCGACCGGTGGGGATGTGCCAGCGCCACAGGCCGAGATCGGCCTGGTCGAGCACCAGGCGAATCAGCGGGCTCTCTTCGAGCGCCTGCTGCAGCTTGCGATCCCGCATATCGCCGTCCGACGGCGCGTCGTCGAAGACGCGAGAAAGGTCCGGCCGGTCGGTCGGCTGCGGCATGACCATGATGCGCGGTGCGGGCGCAGACGGCCCGGCTAGGACACCTGGGCCAGGCGCGCGGGCGCGGACGCGCCGGCTGTCTGGCGCGGATGCAGCTGGCGACTCCACGGCACGAAATCGGCCGCGTCGTCGTCCCAGCCAAGCTGGGTGATGTCGACGGTCTGCGCGTCGAGGCGCAGCCAGTTGCAGGTGTTGCGCCGATGCTCGACGCCGCGCCCGCGCGAGGAGGTGGTGGTGCCGGTGTTGACCAGCAGCACCGGCGCGCGACCGCTCGGGTAGTAGGCCTCGGTCGAGGTGACGAAGGTCTGATGGAGATGGCCGGAGAGCACCAGATCGACGCCGGCGTCGGCGAAGACGGTGGCGGCTTCGTGCGCGTTGTAAACGACGCGCTGGGTGTCGTAGCGCGGCGCCGGCACGAGCGGATGATGGGCGACGATGATTTTGAGCTTGCCGGCATTGGCGCGCGCCAGGCGATCGCGCAGCGCGCGCAGGCGGCGGCGCCGGAGCCGGCCGTCTTTGAGCGTCCAGCCGTAGGCCGTATTGAGGCCGATCGCGAGCAGCGCGTCGTCTTCGAACTCGGGCTCGAGCGTGGCGTCGAAGCGCGCCCGGTACATACCGTAGGGCGCGAACACGCGCTCCCACACCCGATACAGCGGCACATCATGGTTGCCGGGCACCGCCAGCACCGGCAGCGCTTCTGCCTGCAGGCGATCGACGAATGCGCGCGCCTCGTCGAACTGCCGGCGCTTGGCGCGCTGGGTCAGGTCACCCGAGATGACCACCAGGTCCGGACGCCGCGCGCGGACCAGGGTTTCGATTGCGGCCGCACGGTCGGGCTGATGGTACGGCCCGAAGTGAACGTCGCTGATGTGCAGCAGGGTGCGCACAGATCCGAACGATCAGGTTGTCTCGTCCGCCGCCGGCTCGGTGGACGCGTCGGGCGCATCGGTTCCGGTCGCCCCGGGCGCGGCCGCGTCGGCGACATCGGCGAGGATGCGCGCGAGCTGGCTGCCGACCTGCGCCGTCGCCATGGCGACGCCGGCGCGCAGAATGCGCGCGCCGTGGGCGCGGCCGACGACCACGCCGCCGGCCGCGGCCAGCACCAGCGCGATCGTCGGATAGCGGCCGACCAGCTCGCGCCAGTCGAGATCGTCGGGCAGGACCGCGTCGAGCGCTTCGGTCGCTGCCCGATCGACCATCTCGTTGACGTCGGCCATCGGCTCAGGCGTCCCGGCCGCGCAGCAGCAGGCCGATCAGGAAGCCGAAGAAGGCCGCAAAGGCGATCGCGCGCGCCGGGTTGTCGCGCACGTAGTCGCTCAGATCCTCCGACAGGACGTCGACGTCGGTGCGCACGCGCGAGTAGCCGTCGCGCAGCTGATCGACCGTGTCGCTGTAGCGCTCGCGGGCGCGCTCGGCACCTTCTTGCGCCGCGGTGCGGGCGCGCTCGGCACCTTCTTGCGCCGCGGTGCGGGCGCGCTCGGCGCCTTCTTGCGCCGCGACGCGGGCGCGCTCGGCGGCGTCCTGGGCGGCGTCGCGGGCGCGCTCGGCGGCGTCCTGGGCGGTCGCGGTCGCGTCGCGCAGCCGGCCCCCGCGCGCGTCGGGGGCGGCG
>JBCCOR010000792.1:0-2266 GCA_039025295.1 Acidobacteriota bacterium | reverse complement strand
GCCGTGGGTTTTGCTGCTGTACATCCGCCCCCTGGCTTTGCATAACCGGGGCCAGCCCGCGGCGGGGCGGCGCGGCCTGCTGCTGGGGGTCGCGGGGGCGCGGCTGTTCCGCGCGCCGCCGCTCGACGCCGCCCGACGCGTGCCGCCGATCCGCGTGCTGCGCCGCGACGCCGAGCCGCTGCCGCCGTCGCGACGCGCGTCGCTCCTCACCGCCGCGGCGCTGATCGGTGGCGTCACGACCCTCGCCGCCGTCCAGGCCGAGAGCGTGTGGATCGGCCTCGCCTTCACCGGCGGCCTGCTGCTGGTCGTCGGCCTGCTGGCCTCCGCCGCGCGCGGCCTGATGCGCCTCGCCGCGCGCGGCCGCAGCCGCGCCGCGCTCGCCCTGCGCCACGGCCTGGCGAACCTCACCCGCCCGGGCGCCGCCACCATCGGCGCGGTGGTCGCGCTGGGCGTGGGCGTGCTGACGGTGGTCGCGATGGCCGACATCGAGGGCCATCTCGACGGCGAGCTGCGGCGCGAGCTGCCGCGCGACGCGCCGACCGCCTTCCTGGTCGACATCCAGCCCGATCAGTGGTCCGACGTTCGGGCGCGCCTCGACGCCAGCGGCGCGATCGGCGTCGACTCCGTGCCGGTGGTGATGGCGCGACTGCGCGCGATCGACGGCACGCCCGTCGAGCAGCTGCAGGAAGCGCGCGAAACCGGCCTGCGCGGTCGCCCGGCCCAGGACGGCGAGGGCGCCGAGGCGCGCTGGGCGCTGACCCGCGAGCAGCGCCTGACCTATCTCGAGCAGCTCGCCGACGACAACGAAATCGTGCGCGGCGCGCTGTGGAGCGATCCCGCGCGCGCCGAGGTCAGCGTCGAAGAGGAATACGCCGAGAACCTCGGCATCGACCTCGGCTCGGTGCTGCTTTTCAACGTCCAGGGCGTGCCGGTCGAGCTGCACGTGACGAGCATCCGCTCGGTCGACTGGCGCACCTTCGGCATCAACTTCTTCATCGTGGTCGAGCCCGGCGTGCTCGACGACGCGCCTCAGCACCGCGTGGCGGCGGCCAGCATCGGCGACGACGCCGCGCGCGATCTGCAGAACGCGCTCGCCCTGCACCATCCGAACGTCACCGTGATCCGCGTGCGCGAGGTGCTCGAGCGGGCCGCGTCGATCCTCGATCGACTCGGCCTGGGCGTGCGCGTGCTCGGCGGCCTGACGGTGATCGCGGGCCTGGTGATCCTCGCCGGCGCGGTCGGCGCGGGCGCGCTGCGGCGTGGCGCCGAGGTCGCGCTCTACAAGACGATGGGCGCGACGCGGCCGCAGGTGATCGGCATGTTCGCGGTCGAATACGGCCTGATCGGCCTGGTCGCGGGCGTGATCGGCGCTGCCGGCGGCGCGGTGCTGGCCTGGGCGGTGGTGGTCTACGGCATGCAGATCGACTGGGCGCTCGAGCCGACCCGCTACGCGCTGACGCTGGTGATCAGCCCGGCGCTGGCCGCGCTCGCCGGCCTGGCCGCGAGCGGCCAGTCGCTGCGGCGGCGCCCGATCGCCGTTCTGCGCGGCGAGGGTTGATCGCCATCGCCGGGTCAACTGGCTCAATCGGCTGCGCAGTTTCGTGGTCGCGAGGCGCTCGTCCAGCGCGTGTTAAGATCCCACCACACAATCGATGTGGAAACGCTTTGCGTAATAGCAAGCATTCAGCGCTCTGAAGCCGACGCCTGAACGGCACGCGCTGGACTGCGCGTAAAGCAGGTCGCCGGGTCCCAACGTAGACGAGGAAACGCCACGCGCGATGCCTGCACAGATCAGAAGCCTCTCTGACTTCCTCCGACGACTGTCGCTCGAAGGATCCGATACACCGTTCACCTGGTTGATCGGCGCAGGCATGAGCTGGTCCGCGGGCATTCCGCTGGCAAGAGACGTGAGTGCGCGCATCGCCATATTTGAGTATCTGGCGCAAGAGCAGAGGCCCCGTCCTTGGGATGAGAACAATGAACACAGCATCTCCTACAAGAACGATCTATCCCATTTCTTGAACTGGTACCAGCACGCTGAGGTACATGACAACTCACGGATCCAGGAAATCGGCGACGCATCATCCGCCTGGCTGAGCAAGCAGAAAGACTTTGAGAATTTCTCACTGTCCAATCCCGAGACTTATTCTCAACTGTTCAAGGTGTTCTTCCAGAGCACGACCTTGCACCATAAAGTCCTCACCCTGCTTGTCGGCAAAGCACGGGGCATTAACCTCTCGCACCTTGGCCTCGCAGGGCTGCTGCG
>JBCCOR010000791.1:0-2273 GCA_039025295.1 Acidobacteriota bacterium | reverse complement strand
GGGCGGCGCGGCGGCTGGCGCTCGGCCGGCGGCGCGGCCGCGCGGGTGCAGGCTGGCATCTGGCGCCGCCTGCCGGCGATCGCGCCCGCGGCCGACGCGCTCGAGCGCGAGCTGCTGACGAAAGAGCGCGTGCGCCTGCTGCTGCTGCGCTACGGCCTGCTGTGCCGCCCGCTGCTGCAGCGTGAGCTGCCCGGCCTGCGCTGGGGCGACGTCTTTCGCACGCTGCGGCTGATGGAGCTCGGCGGCGAGCTGCTCGCCGGGCATTTCTTCGCGGGCATTCCCGGCCTGCAGTTCATCGCCCATGGCGCGTTCAAGCGCCTGCGCGCGGGCCTGCCGGCCGACGCGATCTACTGGCTGCACGCCCAGGATCCGGCCTCGCTCTGCGGCGTGCGCTTCGGGCCGCGTCCGCTCAGCGACGGCGAGGGCGACGGCAACCCGCCGCCGGCCGAGGACGCGCTGCCGGCGCGGCGGTCGGGCACGTACCTGACCTACCACGGCGCGCGCCTGGTGCTGGTGGCCCACGCCAAGGGACGCCGGCTCGAGCCGCGCGTGCCGCCCGATCATCCCGAGCTGGCGAGCTACTTCGGCGCGCTCGCGCATCTGCTGACGCGCGCGATCGCGCCGCTGACGGCGGTGACGGTCGAGACGATCGCGGGCGAGGACGCGCGCCGCAGTCCGTACCGCGCGGCGCTGGCGACGCGCTTCCGGGTCACCGCCGAGGCGCGCGGCATCCGCCTGTGGAAGCGCTACGCGTCGGCCCTCGCGCCGGCGGACGCCGATGCGTCGGATGCCGCCGACGAAGCGCCCTCGCTCGCCGGCGCGCGCGACGCCGCGGCGGCGAACGCCGAGCGCGCGCGCGAGCGGTGAGTCGCCGGATCATGCGGCAGATGCCGGGGGCGATCCTCGCCCTGGCCGCGCTGCTGCTCCTCGGCGGATGCGCCGCGCCGCGCGACGCGGCGTCGCCGTCGCCGTCGGACGGTCCGCCGCGCAGCGTTGTGCTGATCGTGCTCGACACCCTGCGCGCCGATCGCCTCGGCAGCTACGGCCACGATCAGCCGACCTCGCCCCGGCTCGACGCCTGGGCCGCGCGCCGCGCCGTGCGCTACGAACGCGCGCTGGCGCCCGCGCCCTGGACGCTGCCGTCGCACGTCGCGCTCTTCACCGGCCTGCCGGCGCACGCCCACGGCGTCGACCACGTGCGCGCCCGCCTCGGCGCCGCGCCGCCGACGCTGGCCGCGATCCTGCGCGACGCGGGGTACCGCACGGCGGCGTTCACCGGCGGCGCGTTCCTCACGCCCGCCTACGGCCTCGACCGCGGCTTCGAGACCTTCGTCGCCGCGACGCCCGACGACGATCCGGCGCGCGAGCTGACGACGTCGGTGCGCCGGGCGCTCGACTGGCTTGATCAGGCCCGCATCGACGGCGACGAGCGGCCGTTTTTCCTTTTTCTCCACACCTTCGCGGTGCACCGTCCGCTGCACATGCGCCGTCCCGATATCGCGCGCGTGGGCGTGCCGACGGCGCTGGCGGCGCTGGCGCCGTCGCCGGACCTGCGGCGCGCGCTCCTGCGGCCCGGCACCGAGCTCTACGCCGGCCGGCTCGAGGCCGAGACGACGTCGACCCTGACGGCGCACGCCCATCCGCCGCGCCTGCGACCGCCCGACGACGGCCCGTTTCGCACGCTCGACGACGCGGCCTGGCCGCTGGTCAGCGCGCTCTACGACGCCGCGATCCGCCACGCCGATCGCCACGTCGGCCGCTTCCTCGACGCGCTCACGCGCCGCGGGCTCGACGACGACACGCTGGTGATCGTCACCAGCGACCACGGCGAGGCGCTGGGGGAGGGCTGCGGCACGCCGGTGGGCTGCCGCGGCGGCCACGGCTTTCCGCTGACCAGCAACCTGCGCGTGCCGCTCTTCATCGCCGATCCGGCCGTCGGCGCCGGTCCGGCGGTGGCGCAGGCGGTCGATCTGACCGGGCTCCTGCGCACGATCCTCGACCGCGTCGGGGTCGCTGTGCCGATGGCCGCCGCAGCGGCCACGCCGGGCTTCGCGGATCAGCGCACGGCGCGCGACGGCTGGATCGACAGCTACGCCGGCGCCAACAACTTCGGCCTCACCAGCCGCTACCGCGAGCGCCTGCAGGTGACCGTCTACGACGCGCCGTGGGATCGGCTGCGCGGTCGGCTGGTCGCGCACGATCTGCGCCGCGATCCTGAGGCGGTGGGGCCGGGCCTGCCGCTGCCCGACGCGTTTGCGCGGGCGCTGCGGGCG
>JBCCOR010000790.1:0-2278 GCA_039025295.1 Acidobacteriota bacterium | reverse complement strand
GCCTGGCCCTCGCCGGGCTGGCGCTGTGCCCCGGGCTGGCTCAGCAGATGCGCGTCGAGCGCGTCGACCCGCAGCAGCGTGCGGTCCGGCGCCGCGGACGCGGGCGCGGCGGTCCACGCGGCCAGGACGTCGAGATCGGAAAACGCGGACGTCGCTGCGGTGCGATCGTCGCCGGCCTGGGGCGCACAGGCGAGCGTTGGGCCGAGCACGACGACGGCGGCGAGCAGGAAAAGCGTGCGGTGCATGATGCGAACTCTCGGATGGATGGTGGCTGCGCCGATCGGCTTACGGCGTCGAGCCGGCCGGCGCGCGGTCCAGCTGCTGCAGCGCAGCGCGGGTCGGCGCGTGATGCGGATGCAGATCGGCGGCGCGCGCCAGCAGCGGCCGCGCCCGCTCGGGCGCGCCGCGATCGATCATCAGCCGACCGTAGTTGTAGTAGGCGAGGGCAAAATAGGGCCGATCGCCGATCAGATCGCGATAGAGCGTCTCGGCGCGATCGTACTGACCGTCGCCGGCGAGCGAATTGGCGAGATAGAGCCGCAGCCAGACGCTGTCGGGCTCGATCTCCAGACCGCGCGTGTACCAGAGCCGGGCCTCCTCGGCCTGGCCGAGATCGCCGTAGGCAACGCCGATCCAGGTGCAGGCTTCGATCGAATCGGTCGGCAGCGCGGTGAGGATGTCGATGCCTTCCCGCGGCCGGCCGCGCTCGACGAAGATCTCGCCTTTGAGCCGCAGCAGATCGGCCGCGTCGGGCTGCAGCGCGAGCCCGCGGTCGAGCTCGGCCAGGGCGCCCTGCCAATTCTCGGCGTAGCCCTCGATCAGGGCGAGACCGCGGTAGGCGTTGACGTTGTTCGGGCTGCGCCGCAGCACCTGGCGCCACAGCGAGCGCGCGAGCGGCCACTGCTGCGCCGCCATGGCCGCCTTGGCCTCTGAGAACAGGCTGACGTCGATGATCAGATCGCGCGGGTTGAGCAGGCCCTCGACCTGCAGCATGTCGTCGAGCCCCTGCAGGGCGTCGGGATCGGCCTGCAGATAGCCCAGGGCAGCCAGGCGCTCGACGGTTTCGGCGTCGGCGGTCGAAACGTTGTCGGCCACCGCGCGCGTCTCCTGCGCGGCGAGGAAGCCGCCGAGCTCGCGGCGCAGGGTTGCTGCGATGTTGGCCTGCCCCGCGAACTGGTTGTCTTCCTCGCGCGGATCGACGTCGAGGTCGTAGAGCTCGGGCTTGGGCGCGTGGATCAGGCGCCAGTCTTCCTTCATCCACCCGGTCAGCTGCGACCAGCCCTGCGACGTGCGCGGCGCGATGGTCTCGAAGTAGGCGGTGAAGCGCGGACTGCCGGCGGGCGGCTCCCCGCCGTTGCGCATGCGCGGCACGAGGCTGTCGCCGCGCGGCCGCTCGGCCTCGGGCACGTCGCGCACGCCGAGCAGATCGGTCAGGGTGGCGAAGACCTGCGGCGCCGCCGACCAGGCGCGGCTGGTGCCGACCGGCACGTCCGGCCCGTGCAGGATCAGCGGAATGTGCAGCGTCGCCTGATGCAGCAGCAGGCCGTGGGTCAGCTCTCCGTGCTCACCGAGTCCCTCGCCGTGATCCGCGGTGACCACCACCACGGTGTCGTCCCATGCGCCGCGCGCCTGCACCGCGTCGAAGAGCCGTCCGAGCTGGGCGTCGACGTAGGCGATCTCACCGTCGTAGGGCTGATCGCGGAAGCGCACGTCGTACGGCGCCGGCGGCAGCAGCGGCTGATGCGGATCGAAGACGTGGACGAAAACGAAAAATGGTCGATCGTCGGGAAGCGTCTCGAGATGCGCGATCGTCGCGTCGATCACGGCGCCCGCGGGGCGCTCGTCGAAGTAGATGTCGGCGCGGCTCGGCCGGCCGACGCCCGGCCCGCGCTCGCTGGACACGTCATCGTCGTAGTGGTCGAAGCCCTGGTCCAGGCCGAACTGCGCCACCATCGGGAAGGCGCCGATGAAGCCGGCGGTGGCGTAGCCGGCGTCGCGCAGCACCTCGGCCAGCGTGACCAGGCTGGGATCGGCGAAGAACGTGCCGTTGTCGCGCACGCCGTGGGTCGGCGGATAGAGGCCGGTGAAGAGCGACGTGTGGGCCGGCAGCGTGATCGGCACCGGCGTCATGTGGCGCTCGAAGCGGAAGCCCTCCGCCGCCAGCGCGTCGATATTCGGCGTCTCGGCGTCGGCGTGGCCGTAGACGCCGATGCGATCGGCGCGGGTGGTATCGATGCTGATGACCAGCAGGTTGGTGGTCGGCTGCGGCGCGCCGCAG
>JBCCOR010000789.1:0-2286 GCA_039025295.1 Acidobacteriota bacterium | reverse complement strand
GGCCGCGCGCTCGGCGAAACGATGGTCGTGCTCATGGTGTGCGGCAACGTCGTCCGCTGGCCCGATCATCCGCTCGCGCCGGTGCGCACCCTGACCGCCAACATCGCCCTCGAAATGGCCTACGCCGTCGACGATCACCGCGCCGCGCTCTTCGCCGCCGGCCTGCTCTTGACGCTGACCGCGCTGCTGCTCGCGCTCGCGGCCGACCGGCTCGACGCCCGCGGGCCGGCGCCCACCGCATGATCGACGATCTGCGTCGACTCGATGCGCGCCGCGCCGGCGATCGCACGCTGGGCGCCGCGGCGGCGCTGGCGGCGCTGGCGGTTGCGGGCGCCTTCGGCTGGCTGGTGGTCGACCTCGCCGCGGGCGGCGGCGATCGCCTCTCGTGGGCGCTCCTGACGCAGCCGCCCGCGCTGACCGGCGGCGGCGGCGGCATCGCACCGATGCTGGTGTCGACCTTCTGGATGCTGCTCTTGACGATCGCGACCGCGCTGCCGATCGGCCTCGGCTGCGCCGTGCTGCTGGCCGAGTTCCTGCCGCGGCGCGCGCCCTACGCGCGCCTGATCCGACGCGGGGTCGACGTCCTGGCCGCGATTCCGTCGGTGGTCTTCGGCCTGTTCGGCAACGCGTTTTTCTGCGTCTGGCTGGGCTGGGGCTTCTCGCTGCGGGCCGCGGCCATGACCCTGGCCTGCATGGTGCTGCCGCTCTTCGTGCGCATCGCCGAGGCCGGCCTGCGCGACGCGCCCGACGCCCTGCGCCTGGGCGGCGCGGCCCTCGGCTTCGGCCGCCTGCGCACCACCGTGCGGCTGCTCTTGCCCGCCGCGGCGCCGACCGTCGCCGCCGGGCTGGTGCTCGCGGTCGGCCGCGCGCTCGCCGAAACCGCCGCGCTGCTCTTCACCAGCGGCTACAGCGTCCGCATGCCCGACGATCTGGCCGATCCCGGCCGCGCGCTGTCGGTGCACATCCACGAATTGGCGATGAACGTGCCCGGCGGCGAGCCGCAGGCCCAGGCCAGCGCGCTGGTGCTGATCGTCCTGCTGCTGCCGCTCGGGCTCGCCGCCGACCGCCTGGCCCGCGGCCTGGTGCGCGCGCGATGAGCCAGGCGCCCGACGGCTTCGCGCTGCGCGGCGTGACGGTGCGCTACGGCGCGCACGTCGCCCTGCGCGACGTCGATCTCGATCTCGCCGGCGGACGGCTGAGCGCGCTGCTCGGCCCCTCGGGCTGCGGCAAGTCGAGCCTGCTGATGGCGCTGAATCGCCTGACCGACCTGATCGACGACTGCCGCGTCACCGGCACGATCCATCACGGCGCCACGGCCGTGCACGACCCGCGCCTCGACGTCCAGCGACTGCGCCGGCGCGTCGGCCTGGTGTTTCAGCAGCCCAATCCGTTTCCGATTTCGATCGCGCGCAACCTGCTGCTGCCGCTCGCGGCGCACGGCGTCGCGCGCCGCGAGCGCAGGGCGCGGGTCGAGCAAGCGCTGGTCGACGTCGGCCTGTGGGACGAAGTGCGCGATCGCCTCGATCAGCCCGCCACGCAGCTCTCGGGCGGCCAGCAGCAGCGCCTGTGCATCGCGCGCGCGCTCGCGCTGGCGCCCGACGTGCTCTTGCTCGACGAACCGTGTGCCGCGCTCGATCCGCGCGCGGCGGCGCGCGTCGAGGATCTGCTCCTCCGCCTGCGCGGACGCTACACGCTGGTGATGGTCACCCATCATCCGGCGCGCGCCCGGCGGCTGGCCGACGCGGTCGCGCTCTTCGCCCAGCGCGACGGCGCCGGCGCGATGGTCGAATGCGGCCCGACGGCGCAGGTGCTGGGCGCGCCGCAGAGCCCGGAAGGGCGCAGCTACCTGGCCGACGAACGCTTCTGAGATCGCGCGAGGCGCAGCGCGAAGCGCGCGAGATCGGGGCGCACGACGGCGTGCGGTGCGGCGGCGCGGCCGTGGACCGCGAGCAGGCGGCCGAACAGGGCCGGCTCGGCGGCGAGCGCGCGCAAGACGCGGCGGCGCAGCGGCGGACGGGCCTCGAGCCAGAGCATCCCGCGGATGATCGCGTCGGGCAGCGCGTGCACCGCGCGATGGCGCGCGCGGTAGCGGCGCAGCTGGCGATCGTCGCCGCGTTCGGCGGATGCGACCAGCGCGTCGGCCGCCGCCGCGGCGTGATGGAACGCCAGCGACAGGCCCTCGCCGGTGATCGCGTCGAGATAGCCGGCGGCGTCGCCGACCAGCAGCGCGCGCCCGCGCTGCACCGCGCGCACGTCCTGCCGCAGCGGCCCCCAGCCGCGGTCGCG
>JBCCOR010000788.1:0-2290 GCA_039025295.1 Acidobacteriota bacterium | reverse complement strand
TGCTGATCGTCGACGACGAGCCGAGCATGCTCGAATTCCTCAACCTGCTCTTCCAGGGGCAGGATCACCAGGTCACAACGGCCGCGTCGGTCGCCGACGCGCGCGCGCATCTCGCGGCCGAGGCCGCGTTCGACCTGGTGCTCTGCGACATCCTCATGCCCGACGGCAACGGCCTCGAGCTGCTCAAGGAAATCAAGGCTGCCGACGCCCAGACCGAGGTGATCATGATGACCGCCTACGCGTCGAACAAATCGGCGGTCGAGGCGATGCGGCTCGGCGCCTACAACTACATCTCGAAGCCGTTCGACAACGAGGAACTCAAGGTCTTGGCGATCAAGGCGCTGGAGCGTAAGAACCTCGGTCGCGAAAACACCTACCTCAAGAACGAGCTCGCCCAGCGCTACCGCTTCACCAACATCATCGGCCGCAGTGCGCGCATGCAGGAGATCTTCTCGCTGATCGAGCGCGTGGCGAAAACCCACTCGACCGTGCTCGTACGCGGCGAGAGCGGCACCGGCAAGGAGCTGATCGCGCGCGCGATCCATCAGAACAGTCCGCGGGTCGACGCGCGCTTCCTGTCGATCAACTGCGGCGCGCTGCCCGAACCGCTGCTCGAGAGCGAGCTCTTCGGCCACGAAAAAGGCGCCTTCACCGGCGCCGTGCGGCAGAAAAAGGGGCTGTTCCAAGAGGCCGACGGCGGCACGCTCTTTCTCGACGAGATCGGCGAGATGACGACCTCGATGCAGGTCAAGCTGCTGCGCGCGCTGCAGGAGCGGCGCGTGCGCCGCGTCGGCAGCGCGCAAGAGGAGCCGATCGACGTGCGCATCATCGCCGCCACCAACCGCAATCTGCAGGACCAGATCAGCCAGGGCGCGTTCCGCGAGGACCTCTTCTACCGCATCAACGTCATCCCGATCCATCTGCCGCCGCTGCGCGAGCGGCGCGAGGACATCCCCGCGCTGGCCGAGCACTTCCTCGCCAAGTACAGCGCCGAGATGGGGCTCGACGCCCGCACCCTGACCACCGAGGGCACGCGCCTCCTGTGCGACTACGACTGGCCCGGCAACGTGCGCGAGCTCGAAAACTGCATCGAGCGCGCGATCGCCCTCTCGACCGAGTCCAGCCTGACGGTGCGCGATCTGCCGATCCACATCTCGCGCCAGCATCAGCCGAATCGCGAGCGCCTCGACGTCGCCCTGCCCGACGACGGCATGGACCTCGAGGCCTATCTCGATCAGATTCGGATTCAGCTGATGAGCCAGGCGCTGACGCGCACGGACGGCGTACAAACGCAGGCCGCCGAGCTGCTCGGGATGACCTTTCGATCGTTCCGCTATTACGCCAAAAAGCTCAATATCCCCACTGGCGCCTGACGCCGCATCACGCGCCATCTCGACCGAACGATCGTCCCTCGCCGCTATGACCGCCGCCACCCTCGATCTGCCGGAGCGCTACACACGGCCCCATCTGCTGGGACGCGGCGCCGTCAGCGCCGTATACCGCGCGCACGATCGCCTGCTCGGACGCGACGTCGCGCTCAAGATCCTGCAGTGGGACGACGAGCGGCTGACCGCGCGGCTGATGCGCGAGGCGCGCGTGCAGGGGCAGCTCGACCATCCGAGCATCTGCAAGATCTACGACAGCGGCACCCATCGCGGCCAGGCGTTCATCGCCATGGAGCTGATCGACGGGGTCGAGCTCGGGGCGCTCACCCTGCCGCTGACGGAGCTGCTGCGACTCGTCGCCGAGATCGCCGATGCGCTCCACGTCGCCCACGCCGCCGGCCTCGTCCACCGCGACATCAAACCGACCCATATCGTCGTCGAACGCCTGGCCGACGACCGGCCGCGCCCGGTGCTGATCGACTTCGGCCTGGTGCACGAGATGCCCAGCGCCTCCGACACGCTCACCGAAGCGCGCGACACGATCGGCACGCCGGCGTTCATGGCGCCCGAGCAGATCCGCGCGGGTGCGGCAGTCGACGCGCGCGCCGACGTCTACGCCCTCGGCGCCACGCTCTACGCCCTGCTCGCCGGCCATCCGCCGTTCGACGATGACGCGGGCGACGACGACGGCGCAGAACCGCCGTCGTCGCTGGAGATCATGCGGCGCACCCTGAACAGCGCGCCCACGCCGCTGCGGCGCCTCAATCCGGCGGTGCCGGCGCGGGTGGCGCAGCTGGTGCACGCCTGCCTGGAGAAACAGC
Organism: Acidobacteriota bacterium; assembly: GCA_039025295.1. Lineage (GTDB taxonomy): Bacteria > Acidobacteriota > Thermoanaerobaculia > Multivoradales > J023 > JBCCOR01. Next base: position 84 of record JBCCOR010000788.1, on the reverse strand, counting down.
CCGACGATCGGCCGCCGAGCGCAGCGGCGCTGGCCGAGGACCTGCGCCGGCTGGCGCGCGGCGATCTGTCGGTGCACCGCACGC
>JBCCOR010000787.1:0-2310 GCA_039025295.1 Acidobacteriota bacterium | reverse complement strand
TCCGCTCACGCCGATCCGCCTCTCGGCCGAGCATCTGCAGCGCGTCGGCGCCGACGATCCGTCGCGCCTGCCGGAGGTCCTGCCGCGCTGCACGCGCAATATCCTGCGCCAAGTCGACGCCCTGCGCGAGATCGCTTCGGAGTTCTCGACCTACAGCCGCATTCCGCGCGCGCGCTTCGCGCCGGTCGATCTCGGCGCCCTGCTGCGCGAGCTCGCCGACGGCTACCGCGACGCGGCCCACGCCGGCGAGGGCGCGGAGGTCGTCTGCGACGCGCCCGACGATGACGCGCTGGTGGTCGTCGCCGATCGACGACTGCTCGAGCGCGCGGTCCGCAATCTGCTCGAGAACGCCCTGCGGGCGAGCGCCGGCCGCGGCACGGTGCGGCTCGACGCGGCGGCCGACGCGGCGGACACCCAGGTGGTCGTGCGCGTTGCCGACCGCGGCCCGGGCGTCGAAACGGCGCTCTTGCCGCGCATCTTCGAACCCTACTTCTCGACCCACGACACCGGCACCGGCCTCGGCCTGCCGATCGTCCGCCGCATCGTCGAGGAGCACGACGGCACCGTCCACGCGCGCAACCGCGCTGGCGGCGGTCTGGAGGTCGTGATTACAATGCCCTTACGCCATGCGCATACCGCCGCCGTTCATCCCGTTCCCGTTGTCCCATCTGCCTAGTGCACCGCGAGGAGCCGCCCATGCCTGCTGATCTGTCCTCGGCGTTCGCGCGTGCCCCGCGCGAATGCGACCGTCGTTTTCTCTCGCGCCGTCGCAGCGCCTGGCTGATCGCGTCGCTGGCGCTGCTGATGCTCTTCAGCGGCTGCCTCGACGCGTTCCAGCGCCGTCCCGACAAGTCGCCGATCCACGCGCTGTGGATCAGCCCCGGCGCCGGCGGCGTGCCCGATCCGAGCCAGACAGCGCAGCTGCGCGAGGTCGGTGTGCAGGAGTTCTTCGTCGACGCGGCCACGCTCGCCGACGCCGGCGACGGCACGCTCGATCGCATGTCGCTGCCCGATCTGCCGCCCGAGACGCCGGTCACGCTGGTGGTCGGCGGCTCGACCATCGATCTCGACGAGTCGCGCCGCGATGCGATCGCCGACCGCCTGGCCGAGCAGACCCAGCAGCTGCGCTTCGACGCCGAGAGCCGCGGCCTGATTCCGATCGGCGTGCATCTCGACCTGATCGACGTCGCCGATCGCGTTGCCTACGGCGCGTTCCTCGCGCGCGTGCGCAAGGCGATGGACCGCACCCTCTTCCTGTCGGTGTCGATGGGACGCGGCTGGACCGAGGATCCCGATCTGGCGGAGCTGACCACGTCGGTCGACTTCGTCGTGCCGTTCCTGCACGGCCAGCGCATCCAGGAGCCCGAGGTCAAAGACGCCTGGGACTTCGTCGAGCTGCGCCGCCGGGTGGAGCGGCTCGAAGCGGTCGGGGCGCGCTATCTGGTCGGCGTGATCACGATCGGTACCGCCACCCACATCACCCGCGGTGGCCAGGTGCGCGCCCGCACGACCGGCCTGTCGCTGCGCGATCTGCTCTGGGATCGCAGGCTGAAGCTCAAGACCGGCTTCAGCCTCGAGGGCGTCAACCGCCAGGTGTACACGGTCGAGGCCGAGCGCAATCTCGACGTCGGCACCTGGAAGCTCAAGGGCAGCGACGCCATCCGCGTCGTGCGCACGGCGACCGCCCACGTCCAGGATTTGGCGCAGATGCTCGGTGAAGACATGCGTCCTGCGGGCTATCTCGGACTGCTCTTCTACCGCATGCCGGCCGAAGCCGAGCGGCTGTCGCTGCCGATCTCGAGCCTGATCCGCGGCCTGCAGGCGACGCCGGTCGAACCCGAGCTGCGGCTCGATGCCAGCATCCAGCGCTCGACCGGCCGCGGCTACATGGTGCGCTTTTCGCTGCTCAACCTGAACGACGAGTTCAGCGAGCTGTCGCTGATGCAAAACAACTACGTCCAGGTGCAGCTGCGCGAGGGGCGCTTCGGACGCGTCAAGATCGGCGACTTCTACCGCTACGATCTCTTCCGCGAGCAGGCCGACGGTACCCTCAAGCGCGGCTTCCGCGCCGCCGACGTGCTGCGGCTGTACATTCCGGTGGTCGAGGGCTCGGCGAACCTGACCACCGACGACATCGAGGTGCTGCTCGACGGACCGCCGATCTTCGATCTTTCGGTCGACTTCATCCTCCCCGACGGCCGCACGCTCGCTTACGGTCCGCTGACCTGGCGCAACGGCTCGATCGAGGGTCAGGAGGCGCTGCCCGAGCCGACCACCACCGAGCCGGAGGCGCGCTGATGCGCGCCGGGC
>JBCCOR010000786.1:0-2339 GCA_039025295.1 Acidobacteriota bacterium | reverse complement strand
GCTGGCCGCCCACGGCATCGATCCGCCCTATCTGCTCTACGTCGGCACGCTTCTCGGCCGGCGCCACATCGACCGCCTGATCGGCGCCTTCGCCGAGATCGCCCCCGAGTTCGAGTCGCTGACGCTGGTGCTGGTCGGCGCCAACCGCCTGCGCGATCCCGGCGCGCTGGCGCAGTGGATTCGCCGCGCCGGCGTCGGCAAACGGGTGCGGCTGGTCGGCTACGTTGGCGACAGTCTGCTGCCGGCGCTCTACCGCAACGCCGAGCTGTGCTATTACCTGTCCAGCTACGAGGGCTTCGGCCTGCCGCCGCTCGAGGCGCTGGCCAGCGGCACGCCGGTGGTGGTGTCCGACGGCCTGGCGCTCGACGATCTCTGGCCCGACTATCCCTATCGCTGCGTCGAACCGAGCGTCGCCTCGATCGCCGGCGCCACGCGGCGCCTGCTGGTCGACGTGCTTTCAGTCGACGGCGGCGCCGAGCATCCGCTGCTGCGCGAAGGCCGCACGCGCGTGCGGCAGCTGAGCTGGCGGCGGACCGCTGACACCTTCCTGCGCGAGGTGGCGCGCGCCGTGGCCGACGCCGGCTGAGCGCGCCCGATCGTCCGCGCGCCGCCGCCGCCGGACCTCGCATTCACCGCCTTTCGGATCATCGTGGTCGCCCCGCCGCCGCAGATCGCCGTCCTGATCGTCAACCACAACGGACGGGCGCTTCTCCCCCGCTGTCTGGCGAGCCTCGCCGACGGCCTGCGCGCCGCCGACGGTCAATCGATTCCGCACGAGACGATCGTGGTCGACAACGCCTCGCGCGACGACAGCGTCGCCTGGCTGCGGGCGCATCATCCGGCGGTGCGGGTCGTGGCGCTCGACGAGAACGTCGGCTTCGGTCGCGCCAACAACGCCGCCGCGGCGCGCACCCGCGCGCCCTTCCTGCTGCTGCTCAACGCCGACGCCTGGCTGGCGCCGCGCGCCGCCGGCCATCTGCTCGCGGCCTGCGAACGCGCGTCCGACGTCGGCCTGAGCGCGCCGACGCTGCGCTACGCCGATGGCCGGCTGCAGTTCGTCTGGGCACCGACCACGGGCGTCGCGGGCGAGATGATCCAGATGCTGCGCAACCGCTTCGAGGGCGCGACGTGGAACCATCGCGGGCTGCCGCGCCTGCTGCGCGCGGCGGGCGATCCGGGCTGGTACACCGCCGCCTGCGCGCTCGTGCGGCGCCAGGCGTTCGTCGACGTCGCCGGCTTCGACCCGGCCCTGTTTCTCTACTTCGAAGACGTCGATCTCTGCCTGCGCTTGCGCGCCGCCGGCTGGCGGATGACCCAGGCGACCGCCGCCGAGGTTTTCCATCTCAAGGGCGGCGCGGGGGGCCGGCCGGGCTCACCGGCCTACCGCCGCAGCCAGCTGCGCCACTACCGCCGCCATCGGCCGCGCTGGGAGCAGCGCGTGCTGCTGCGTCGCCTGCGCCGGCATCTCGCGTCGGAGCCCGATCCCGATCGGCGCCGCGCGCTCGCCGCGGTGCTCGACGACGCCGCGCGCGACACCGTCGAACGCTTTGCTAAGGTTCCCCGATCATGACTGCGCTCAATCCCTGGCTCGCCTTCCGCAGGCCGCGCCCCGAAGCCCGCGTCCGCCTGATCTGTTTCCCCTTTGCCGGCGGCGGTGCGTCGATTTACCGCACTTGGCCCGACGCCCTGCCGGCGTCGATCGAAGTCTGCCCGGTCCAGCTCCCCGGGCGCGAAAGCCGCCTGCGCGAGACCGCGCACACGAGCATGACGCCGCTGGTCGACGGCGTGCTCGAAGCGCTCGCGCCGCTGGTCGACGACGGCGTGCCCACCGTCCTCTTCGGCCACAGCATGGGCGGCATCATCGCCTTCGAAACCGCGCGCCGGCTCGAGCAGCTGCATCCGCCCGGCGCGCCGCAGCGGCCGCGGCAGCTGATCGTCTCGGCGCGTCGCGCGCCGCATCTGCCGCCGCTGCGCGGTACGCTGCACACGCTGCCCGACGATCAGCTGCGCAATCGCCTGCGCGAGCTCAACGGCACGCCCGAGGCGGTGCTCGAACATCCCGAGCTGATGGAGCTGATGCTGCCGCTGCTGCGCGCCGATTTCGAGCTCAACGACACCTTCCGGCCGGCGCCGGCGCCCGCCCTCGATCTGCCGCTGACCGCCTACGGCGGCACCCAGGATCCCGACGTTGCGCGCGCCGATCTCGACGCCTGGCTGCCCTACACCCGCGGCCCGGGCGCGGTCGAGATGATCGGGCGACCTGCGGAACGTGGCGATGATCGCCCACGTCGACCATGGCAAGACGACCCTCGTCGACGCCCTTCTGCGCCAGGCCGGCG
>JBCCOR010000785.1:0-2345 GCA_039025295.1 Acidobacteriota bacterium | reverse complement strand
GGTAGCCGCCGTCACGATCGCCGCCACTGCGGCGGAACGAACCACCGCGGTGGTCCTCGTCGCGACCGCTGCGATACCCGCGATCGCCACCGTCGCGACGGTCGCGGCCGTAGCCGCCGCCGCTTCCGCGGCTGCCCTCGTCCCACGTGCGACGCGGTCCGCCGCCCGGTCGACCGCCGCGCGCACTGCGCGGACCGCCGAAGCCGCCGCGCGACGACCGCTCGTCGCCGTCGCGGTTCGCGCGATGTCCGCCGTCGCGCGTCTCCCAACGCGGACGCTCCTCGAACCGCCGACGTCCGTCGGCCGATGGGCGGCGATCGTCGAAGCGCGGGCGCGTATCGCCGTCGCGTCGGAACGGGCGCGATCCAGGCGCGGGACGATCGTCGTACGACCGCGGCGCAAAGTCATCCTGCCCACCGCTCCGGCGCGCCGGACGACGGCCCTTGTTCAGCGCCGAACGCGCCGGCTTGGCGTTGGGCTTCACGCCCGAACCGCCGCGACGCAGCGATTCGACCTCCTCGTCGGTGAGCGCGCGCCAGCCACCGTGGCGCAGGATCTCGTCCTCGATCGAGCCGATCGCAAAGCGGCGCAGGCGCGCCACCGGATGGCCGATGCGGTAAAACATTTCGCGGATCTGCCGGGTGCGGCCCTCGCTCAGCGCCACCTCGAGCCAGCTGGTGGTCGTGGCCTCGCGGTTGCCGCCCGGTCGCGCGATCGCCGTGACGCGCGCCGGCGCCGTGCGCTGGCCGTCGATCAGCATGCCCTCGCGCAGGCGATCGAGCTTGTCCTCCGCCGGCACGCCGCGCACCTTGACGCGGTAGCGCTTGACGCAGCCGTAGCGCGGATGGGCGACGCGCTGGGCGAGATCGCCATCGTCGGTGAGCAGCAGCAGGCCCTCGCTGCCGAAGTCCAGGCGTCCGACCGGCTTGAGCCGCGCGCGCATCGACGACGGCAGCAGATCGAGCACCGTCGGCCGGCCCTCGGGATCGCTGCGGGTCGAGACGTAGCCGGGCGGCTTGTTGAGCAGCACGACCTGCTTGGCACCGGCGCGCGGACGCAGGCGCTTGCCGTCGAGCTTGATCGCGTCGTGCTCCGGATCGGCCTTGGCGCCGAGGCGGATGACCTCGCCGTTGACCGTCACGCGGCCCGCCGCGATCAGGGTCTCGGCGATGCGGCGCGAGGCCACACCGGCCTGCGCGAGCAGCTTCTGGACGCGCACCCCGGGCCGCGCGGCCGCCACCGGCGCGTCGTCGTTCTCTTCGTCATCGGCGGCGTACGCCTCGTCGGCGTCGTGTGCGTCATCGTCGCGCTCGTCGTCATCGGCGTCATACACCTCGTCCGCGTCATCGGCGTCATACGCGTCGTCGTCGGCATCATCGTCCGCGGCCGCGATCCGCGCGTCGTCGTCGGCGTCATACGCATCCTCCACGTCGTCTGCCGGGTCTTCTCCGTGCGCATCGAGCGCTTCGTCCGTATCGTCGTCATCGTCGGCGTCGTACGCGTCATCGTCCGGATCGACGTCGTCGTCCTCTGCGCCATCGGCGGCGTCGTGCGCATCGTCGGGATGCAGGGCCGCGCCGGATTCGTCCGTGTTCTCGTCGTGATCGGCACCGCCGTCGTGCGTCGGGTCGGACGCGAGGATCGCGTCGGCGTCGTGGGAGGCGCCGGCGTCGGCCGGAGCCATGGGCTCGTCGTGCGCGCCGTCGTGCGGGCGCGCGTCGTGGGATTCGTTCATCGGTGGGTTCCTCCGCCGCGAAGCGCGCCGTCGTCGGTCAGGGGACCGCGTCGCGCGTCGGGCCTTCGCCGTCGGTCTCGCTGCCGTCGGCGGATGAGTGGGAGACCTCGGACGGGCGCGTCTCGCGCGCGGCCGCGGTCGAGGCGCGATCGTCGGGATCGCGCGCATCGTCGTGTGGGGGCGTGGGTGCGGCGGCGGTGTCCGTCATCGGATCGTCCGCGGCCGGGCTGCGCACATCGGCAGCGCTGTCGTCTTCGTCGTCTTCGGTTTCGTCTTCGGCTTCCTGCAGCGCGGCGATTTCCTGCTCGACCGCTTCCTCGTGGTCGCGGTCGCCTTCGGCGTCGCCGTCGAACGGCAGATCGCCTTCCATCGCGCTGATCATGTCTTCGAATTGCTCGAGCGGCGGCAGCTCTTGGACGCTGCGCAGCCCGAAATGGACCAGAAACTCGCGGGTCGTGGCGTAGAGAAACGGCTTGCCGACCACTTCTTTGCGGCCGGCGATGCGCACCAGGCGTCGCTCGAGCAGGGTCTTGAGCACGCCGGAAACGCTGACACCGCGCAGTTCTTGGATCTCCGGTGCGGTCACGGGCTGGCGGTAGGCCACGATGGC
>JBCCOR010000784.1:0-2360 GCA_039025295.1 Acidobacteriota bacterium | reverse complement strand
GTCGGCAGCGAGGGGTGCGACGACGAGCAGCGGCAAGCAGATGAGAAACAGATGGCGATCGAAGCGGAATCGGCGATGGATCATGGATGCGCGCTCTCAATGGCATTTCAGGGAAGACGGGCCCAGCATTGTAGTGCACGCTCCCTCAACGCCCTGCACATCTCCGCCCCGCGCCCGCGCGCGTGCTCGAAATGACCGCGGCACGCCAGCAAAAAAGCCCCGCCGAAGCGGGGCCCTTTGCCGACGTCGTCCCGAGCCGAGCCCGGAACGAAGCCGCGATCGCGCAGATGCGATCAGTTGCAGATCTTCACGTCATCGATACCGCACTCGATGATGTCGCCCGGGCCGGAACCGTCCGAGCACTGCATCCGCAGCTCGATGTTACCGGCCGGCACCGAGGTCGACGCGGCGGTCCAGCTGGCGGTCGTGCGCTGATCGCCGCGCGAGACCACCGTCTGCCAGGCACCGCCGTTGACGCGGTACTGGACGTTGAAGAAGTCGCCACCCGGGTCGTCGCCGTTGTCGCGCTGGCCGTGGAAGTAGTTGAACGACAGCGTCGAGGGCGACGAGACCGAGATCGCAGTCTTGGTCAGGATGCAGTTGCCGCCGTCGACGTCGGCGTTGCCGGCGCTGCTGTTGGTGGCGGTGAAGATCGAGCGCACGCCCGAGGCCGAGCCGTTCGGCTGGGTCACGACGGTCGAGACCTGCTGCGTCGGGTTGTTGATCGTGTAGGCACCGGTCGAGCAGCTGCCGGCGTTCGCCCAGCCGGCGACGTCGCCGCTCTCGAAGTTGTTGTCGTAGGCGCAGCTACCGCCCGGACCACCGCCGCCGCCGCCGGCGGCCGCGATCGCATCGAGGGCATCGACGCGCGGCTTCGTGACGCCGTTGCGCGAGTCGGTGATGTTGGTGCCGGACTCGAGCGCCGAGATCGCCGCGTTGCGGCTGATGCTCGGGTTGGTCTCGTAGATCAGCGCCGCGATGCCCGCCGCGTACGGCGTCGCCGACGACGTGCCGCCGAAGCAGGTGTTCGTGCCACCGCCGGCCTGGGCCGTCCGCGCGCAGTGCGAGGGCGCGAGGATGTCGAGGAAGGTGTCGCTGTTCGAGTAGCAGGTGATCTTGTCGGCGAAGGTCGACGAGTCGCTGCAGTTGCCGAAGTTGGCGCTGCCGATGTTGGCGTCGTAGGTCGCACCGACCGAGACCGCATCGGGATGGCAGGCCGGCGACGAGATGCCGTTGCTGGCCGCGCTGTTGCCCGACGCGATCAGGGTGACCATGCCGGCGTTGCGGGCCGCCACCAGGGCGCTGTTCTCGGCGATCGACGAGCACGGGTTGGTGAAGGTCGAACCCGTGCCGAGGCTCATGGAAATGATCTTGATCGCCGGCGAGAAGCTGTTGCGGTTGGTCACCGCCCAGTCGATGGCGCCGGGAATGTCACCGTCGAGGCCGGGCTGGCCGCAGATCGAGGCGCTCTGGATCTTCAGGAAGACCGCCTTGGCGTCCGGCGCCGAACCGACGATGCCGCCGCCGTCACCGACCGCAACGCCGGTCACCGCGGTGCCGTGGCTCTGGGCCGTGCAGTCGATGCGCGGGTTGTTGTCGTTGTCCGCGAAGTCGCGGCCGCCGAGAATCTTCGAGTTCGGCCAGGCCGACGAGCCGCCGAAGGCGGGGTGGTCGTGGTCGATGCCGTCATCGATGACCGCGATCGTGACGCCAGCGCCGGTCGTGCCGCCCGCGTGGGCGTTGTCGGCGTTGGTGATGGCGTGCGCCTGCGCGTCCATCTTGTAGTAGATCGGCAGCTCATGGACGAAGGTGACGTCGGCCATGCCGGCCAGCGCGCGAATGGCCTCGGCGTCCGCGTAGGCGGAGAAACCGTAGGTGCTCTGGTAGCGGTTCCAGACCTGGAAAGCGTTGTCGTTGGACTCGGTCGCCATCGCGCCCAGGACGCTGTCCTGCAGATTGGCGATGTCGGCCATCAGGCGCGCGTGACCTTCGGGGGTGGCGAAGGCGTCGGCCATCTCCGCGTGGCTCTTGACCGCGCGCTGTCGCAGGTCGACGACCACGCGATACATCGGCGTCTCGGCGCCTTCCGTGACGGCTTTGGCGGTGTCGCGCTCGAGCTGCACGAGCAGCTCCGGTGCGATCTTCGCGTCAATCGAATCGGCTGCGGCCACCACAGGCACCAGCAGAATGAGCGTCAGAAAGAGACAAATGGAACGCATGAGTAGATTTCTCCGTGTGAAGAGAGGAAATGAGGGTTTGGGAAGCTCGGGAAACTGATCAGATCGTTTCGTTACAGGAGCAATAACGATGCCAGACCGATTTCGATTGCGGTGGTCCGTACATCCGGGGGTTTGCGCGCC
>JBCCOR010000783.1:0-2361 GCA_039025295.1 Acidobacteriota bacterium | reverse complement strand
GCGTCTGCGGCCTGGCCCCCCGCGCCCCTGGCGCCGCCGGGGTGCGCGCCTTGTCGCCCCGCGGCCCGGGGCCCCTGCCGGCCACGCGCTGTCGATGGGCGCGCGCGGCTGGATCGGGCACGGCGACGGCCCAGGTCACGAGGCGCGGTTCGGTGAGATCGTCGATGCCGAACCAGCGCGGCCCGTCGGGCGCGGGCTGGTCGGGATCGGGGCCGACGATTTCGAGATAGGCGTCGGGGGCGATGCGCAGGAGGCGATTGCGCGTGCTGAAGCCTTGGTGCACGCCGCCCGGCCCGGGCTCGACGCCGAGGCGCGCGGCGAGGTCGTGGGCGGCGGCTTCGACGTCGGGGGCGGCGTAGACGAGGTGGTCGAGCATGGATTCTTGTGCTGCGTAGCGATGGATCGCTTACGCGCCCAGGCGTGCATCGAGGGTACGGATGTCGGCGCCGAGTTCTGCGTCGGTATACGCGAGAAACACCTTGGCACGCTTCAGGAAGACATCCAGCTCGAATCGAGGCGTCAGGCCGAGCACGGTCTGCACCTGCGAACCGGAGATCAGCTGCTCGCGATATACATCGGCGACCAGCGCTTCCAGAGCGCGGCGCGGCAGATCGTTCCAGCGGCTCCCGATCTGGTCCGCGATGTCGTCGGGTAGCTCAATCGAGATGTTCACGTCGTGCTCCTGGGGACAAGTTGACTCAGCCGGGCAAGGGATAAAATCAATGTAACGGTAACAGGTTAGCGACCGTAGACGTCGCGGCGGTGTTTCACGCGGACGACCAGCACGACGAGCTCGCCGTCACGGATTTCGTAGATGATGCGATAGACGCCTACGCGTATACGTCGCAGACCGGTCAGCTGTCCTTTCAGCGCTGTGCCGCGGTACGGCTCGGCAGCCAACGCGTCGATGGCTGCGATGAGTCGTGTGCGATCGGCTTCGGCGATACTGCGCAGCTCCTTGGCGGCGCTACGCTTGATCTTGACCGACCAGGTCACGTCGGACGTCGTCCCAGTCGAGCACGGGGTCCGCAGGGTCCTGGATACGCTCGACGGCGATCCGGAGGTCTTCGTGGTTCTCGAGGTACGCTTCCGCCGCCTGGCGCAGGATGTCGGCGCGCGAGCGGTTCAGGCGCTTGGCCGCTGCGTCGAGTTCGGCGACCAGCGCACTGGGCATTCGGGCTGTGATCTGTGGCACGTGACGTCTCCTGACAGTCAATGACAGTCACAGTGTACCACCACACCATCGCGACGATCGTCGCTGCAAAGCACAGGCGACGCAGTCGCGACACGGCGCTCAGACCGATCGACACCGACCAGCAGCGGACCGAGGAGAATCCACATGCGAGAACGTGAGAACGAGCCGGATGGCTCCGTACTGGTGTACGTACCAGGCGGCTCGTACACGCTAGGGGCGGACGATATTTCCGAGGCCGAGCGACCGATTCACACGGTGAGGCTCAGCCCGTATTGGATCGGGAAATACCCGGTGACCAATGCCCAGTACAGCGCATTTGTCGAGGCAACAGGATATGAGAAGCCGAGATATCGGGACAACAGCGATTGGAATGGCGCAAACCATCCCGTGGTCAGCGTGACGTGGCACGACGCGCATGCCTATTGCGCCTGGGCAGGCCTGACACTTCCGAGCGAAGCGCAGTGGGAGGCTGCCGCGCGCAGTCAGGATCAGCGCAAATATCCATGGGGCAACGCTGAGCCGACCGATCAGCTGGCCAATTTCAATGAGCACAACGACGCCACGACGCCGGTCGACAACTATCCGGATGGTGCTGGGCCGTTCGGGGCGCTGGACCAAGCGGGCAACGTCGACGAATGGTGCCTCGACCTTTGGGATGCTTCGGCGTATGCGTCGCGCGACGGCGAAACCGACCCGGTTTGCCACGGCGCGGGCGCGTCAGAATCTGCCCTTCGCGTGCTGCGCGGCGGGTCCTGGAACTTTCCCGCGAAAGATCTGCGCGCCGACTCTCGCGGCCGGTATCCGGCTCATCTGGGCCGGCTTTTCGGCTTCCGCGTATGCGTTGCCGCCCGCGGAGCGTAGGTCGACCCGATCCACACGAGCGACGCTATCCCTAAGTCTCCGCCGCCCCGTCGACCTCCGCCTGCGGCTCGGCGTGCTTGCTGAAATAGCCGTAGACCAGCAGCACCAGGATCCCGAAGACCATCGCCAAGAGCGCCAGCTCGACGTCGTAGGGCTTCTCGATCGTCAGCGAGAAGCGGATCAGGATGGTCGAGACGATGAAGCCGGCGTTGCGGAAGACCAGCTTGTAGTCGTCGGCCTGCAGCATCGAGAAGAGCAGGATCAGCACGTCGGTGAAGATCATCACCGTGAACAGATCCAGGTAG
>JBCCOR010000782.1:0-2363 GCA_039025295.1 Acidobacteriota bacterium | reverse complement strand
CGCGCGCCGCCGCGGCCGCTGTCGCCCTCCTCGCGCGGCGGCCCGGCTGCCGGGCCGCCGCGCCGGCCCGCATCGGCGTGGGTCAACCCGCGCCGCACGGCGACGCCGTAGGTCGCGGCGTCGCCGGTGAGCGGCAGCACCGCGCCGATGCGGGTCGGCGCGGCGGCACGGCAGCCGTGCATCAGCGCGAGAAGGGCGACAGCGGCAGCGGCGGCGAGCGTCAGCGCTGCCGCACGGCGGATCATCCGCCGGCCATCGCGTCGCGCAGCTCCTGCATCTTGCGCTGCAGCTCCTCCTGCTTGCGCCGGCGCTCTTCTTCCATCTTCTTGGCGAAGACGTCGTAGTTGAGCAGGATGAGATCGTCGTTGATCAGGTAGACCCGGGGGTATTTCTGGACGTCGCCGCGCTCGTCGAACGAGATGCTGCCGGTCACGCCCGGATGATCGGAGAGGCCGCGCATGCCCTTGAGCAGCTCGCTGGGCAGCGGCTTCTTGTCGCGCAGCGCCTCGGCCAGCACCATCATCGTGTCGTAGCCGTGGGCGGCGAAGAGATCGGGCTCCTCACCGTACTTTTCTTTGTAGGCGTTGACGAACGACTGGATGTGGGCGTACTCGCTGTCGACCTCGAAGACGGTCTGGGTCAGGTAGGCGTCGGCCGCGGCGTCGCCGGCGGTCTCGATGCCGATCGGCGCGGCGAACGCCGACGTGGTCAGGATCTTGCCCTGGTAGCCGTCGAGGCGCAGCTGCTTGATCATGCGGCCGATGCCCTCGGCGTAGCCGGCGAGGTAGATGCCCTGCGGCTCGAGGGTGACCGCGCGCTCGACCAGGCCCGAGAGCTCGGCGGTGTTGGGCGGATACTCGACGACCTCGATCACCGAGCCGCCGTAGCGTTCGAACTCGGTCGTGAACACCGACTGGATGCCGCGGGCGTAGTCCTGCTGCTCGGCGATGATCACCATTTTCTGCAGGCCCAGCGTCTGGGTGGCGAAGTTGGCCATGCGGCTGCCTTCGCGGAAGTCGGACGGGAACACCCGGTAGAAATTCGACGACACGCCGGTCAGCTCGGGCGCCGACGCCGAGGGCGAGAGCAGCAGGCGGCCGAAGCGGTCGGCGATCTCGATCATCGCCTGGGCCTCGCTCGACGTGGCGCCGCCGATGACCACCAGCGCGCCCTCCTGGTACTGGGTCTCGAGCAGGGTCGCCGCCGTGGCGGCCTGGCTCTCGGAGTCGACCACGCTCAGCGCCAGCGGATGCGGATAGTCGCCCGCGGCCTGAAGCTTGTCGAACGCCAGCTCGACGCCTTTGCGGATCGCGACGCCGTAGGGCGCGGCGTCGCCGGTCAGCGGCAGCACGACGCCGATCTGCTGGGTCGAGTCGGCGCAGCCGCCGATGGAGAGCGCGAGGCCGACGACCAGCAGCGCAGCGAGGATGGACAGCAGTGGGCGAAACAGGTTGGAGCGACGGATCAGCATCACGTGGAAACCTCGAGGACGCGTCGATAGTTGTTTGGCGCGACCGCGGACATCGCGGCATCACGATGCGGGTCGGGTCCATATCTACCCGAGGGTCCAGGCCCTGTCAAGGCTGGGAGGGGGCTGTCGTCGACCGCTCAGGGGCGCCAGCGCATCGCGAACCACAGCGCGACGTCGTCGTCGAAGGGCGGATCGAGGAGCAGCGCCGCGCCCAGCGTCAGGCTGAACGCGGGCAGGCGCAGCAGCGGCACGCGGCGCTGATCGACCGTCCATTCGACGCCGGCGAGATCGAGCCGGTCGTCGGCGACGCGCGTGTGTGCCGCGCGCGCGCGTTCGGGCCGCAGCCGATGGCGCTGGAGGAAAAAGGTCAGCCCGATGCCCGGATCGAGGGCGAGTCGCCGGCCTTCGTAGCGGTCGCCCAGCCGGACGCCGGCGGGCAGCGCGGCGTCGACGATGCGGCCGCGGTCGGCGACGCGCGGCAGGAGGCCGGGCGCCAGGCCGCCGAGGCGCAGCCGATCGCGTGGATCGTCGGCGTCGTCGACCTGGGCGCCGTGCCAGACCAGCGTCAGCGTGGCGCCGCTGCCGTAGCCGAGTGCCAGCCGCAGATGGCCGTTGTCCTGGCGCCAGGCGCGCGACGACGCATCGTCGCTGCGCGCGTCGCGGTCGCCCCAGGCGACGCCGGCCGCGAGATCGAGATCGACGCGCCAGCGGCCGCGCGTCCAGCGTTCGACGTGGCGCGCGTCGAGCGCGCCGACGCGCCGCCCGCGCCAGTCGCGACCGTCGCCGCGGCCGCGCTGCTCGCCCAGCCAGGCCGCGCTCGCGAGTCGGGTGCGGCGCAGGCGACCGCGCGTCTCCCAGCTGGCGTGCAGGCCGAGGCCGCGGTCGTCGCGGT
>JBCCOR010000781.1:0-2364 GCA_039025295.1 Acidobacteriota bacterium | reverse complement strand
GTCACATTGGCGCAGAACGAAGCGCGCGCCGGCGCGGGCGGCAGCGCGTCGGGCGGCGGGTTGGCCGTCGCCGCCGACGTTACGGCCACGATCGACAACGCGATTCTGGCGGGCAACGTCCGCGTCGACGATGCCGGGCTCACCGTCGACAGCGACTGCGTGAGTCAGGGCGCGCTCGTGTCGGCCGGGTACAACCTGGCCGTGACGCCCGACGCCAGCTGCAGCTTCAGCGCCGCGGGCGACCGCGTCGGCGTCGATCCGCTGCTCGCGGCCGTCGCCGACAGCGGCTGCGTTGCACCGCTGCCCGACGGCAGCTGCCCGCCGACGATGGCGATCGACGAGACCAGCCCCGCGGTCGATGCCGGCAGCTGCCTCGCGTCGCGGACCGAGACCGACGCGCGCGGCTCGGCGCGCTTTCAGGACGTCGCGGGCGTCGCCAACGTCGACGACGCGTGCGACATCGGCGCGTTCGAGGCCTACGACCTCAACGGCGACGGCGCGGTCGACGTCGCTGATCTGTGCCCGGGCGGCGACGGCAATGCCTGCGATCTCTGCCTCGGCAACGACGCGCTGGGCGACGGCGACATGGACGGCCTGTGCGCCGACCGCGACTGCGACGACGGCGATCCGGCCAACGCGTGCGAGGTCTTCGAAGGTGGTTTCGAGACCGGCGACACGTCGCCGTGGTCGGCGACGATCGGCGGCAGCTGAGGTCTGCGCCGGATCGGATGATCACAGCCCGCCGCCGGCCGTTCGCGGCGGCGGGCTGGGTACAATCGGTCGATGAACCACCGTCATCGACCGATGTTCCGCTGCCTTCTCGCCAGCGTGTTTCTGCTGGCGCTGCTGCGCGCGCCCGTCCACGCCGCGACGATCACGGTCGACGGCACGACCTGCGCGCTCGGCGACGCCATCGTCGCCGCCAACACCGACGCCGTCGTTGATGGCTGCCCGGCGGGCGATCCCGGCCTCGACACGATCGTGCTCGACGCCGACGTCACCCTCACCGACGTCGATCCGCGCAGTAGCTTCCTCGGCTCGAGCGCGGCGGGTCTGCCCGACATCACCGACGATCTCGTTCTGCGCGCCGGCGCGGCCGACCTGATCCAGCGCGATCCCACGCTCGGCTGCACGCTCGACGATCCCCTGTTTCGCTTCTTCTACCAAGACAGCGACGTCCTCACCCTCGAGGGTCTGCGCTTCGAGCACGGCTGCGGCACCGGCAACGGCGGCGGCATTCTCAGCAGCTCCCAGAGCACGATCCACCTGGTCGACGTCACCGTGCGCCAGCATCGCTATCGTTCGACCAACCGACTCACGGGCGACCGCGGCGGCTTTCTGAACGCATCGGGCGACGCCACGGTGACCGACAGCCTTTTCGAAGACATCGAGCTCACCGGCAACGGCGAGCTCACCGGCGGCCTCATCTTCGGGCGGAAGGGCCTCACGATCGACGGCACGGTCTTTCGGCGCGTCACGGTCGCCTACAGCGGCACGATCTTCGGTGGCGCGGTCTTCTTCGAGCCGCCTTTCGGTCGGTCGAGGAGCCTGGTCGTGCGCGACAGCGATTTTGCCGACGTCACCGTCGACGTCACCGGGACGTCGGTGCGCGGCGGCGCCGTGTACGCGCGCACCAACGGGGCCGTCGCGTTCGAGCGCGTCACGTTTGCGCGCATCGACGCCCACGCCCAGGTCGATCGCGAGGCGCTCCTGTGCGCGGGCGGCGCGCTGAACGTCGCGTCGGCGAACAGCGTGAACCTCAACGGCATCACGGTCGACGACGTTCGCTGCGGCGTCGACCTCAGCATCCAGAACGGCCGCGTCCTCGGCGGCGCGGTGTACGCGTCGGTGGTCAACGTCTTTGCGCTGCGCGACTGCGCGATCCGCGGCAGCCGCGCCCGACTCGGCGCGCGCACCGATGGCTTCGGCGGCGCGCTCTATGTGATCGGCGGCGCGCAGACCGTCGAACGCTGCAGCTTCGTCGACAGCGCCATCGTGCCGCTGCAGCCCGGCCAGGGCCGCGACGCGCGCGGCGGCGCGGTGTACCTGACCGGCGCGACGTCGAGCACGCTGCGCAACGTCACGGTGGTCGGCAGCCGCGCCGAGGCGGGCGACAACGTCACCGCGCGCGGCACGGGCGGCGACGCCTTCGGCGGCGGCGTGGCATTGGAGGCACTGAGCGTGTTGGGCGCCGTCACCCCGACGCACGTCACGCTGGCGCACGTCACATTGGCGCAGAACGAAGCGCGCGCCGGCGCGGGCGGCAGCGCGTCGGGCGGCGGGTTGGCCGTCGCCGCCGACGTTACGGCCACGATCGACAACGCGATTCTGGCGGGCAACGTCCGCGTCGACGATGCCGGGCTC
>JBCCOR010000780.1:0-2365 GCA_039025295.1 Acidobacteriota bacterium | reverse complement strand
CAGCGCGACCGGGTCGAGCGCATCGTCGTGCGCCGCGCCGCGATCGTCCAGCGCGCCGGCGCGGTCGCGGCCGGACGCCATCGCGCGCCGCGCCGGCGTCGCGCCCGCCGTCGGCGGCGGATCGAGTCGGTAGTTGCTGGTGAAGAGCGTCGGTCGCCGGCGCGTGTAGCGGGTGTTGATGATCAGGTGGAGGGTTTCCATCACGAACGGCGTCGGCTTCTGGGCGCCGAGCTCGTCGAGCACCAGCAGATCGGTCTCGATCACCGGATCGAGCACCTCGGCCTTGCTCTCGGGCACGCGCGGATCGAAGGTCGACTGGATGCGGTAGACCAGCTCGGTGAAGTCGACGAAGCGTCCGCGCACGCCGTAGCGCTGGATGACCATCTGCAGCACGGCGCTGGCGAGATGGCTCTTGCCAACCCCGGGCGGGCCGACGAAGAGCAGGCCCGAGGCGCGCATGCGCCGCTCGCGCGCGTTCCAGAACGCGTCGACGTAGCGACGGCTGTTTTCGAGTGCACGGATCAGCTGCTGGCGCCGGGCCGGATCGCGATGGCTGGTCTGGAAATTGTCGAGACGGCAGCGCGCGTAGCGCGGCGGCAGGCCGGCGTCGGCGAGGCGCTGCTGCGGATCGCGGCGCTTCGGTCGGCAGTCCGGGCAGCGCGTGGCGCGGCCGGCGCCGCCGTCGCGGTGCACCAGGAAGCCGCGGCCGCTGCAGGTGCTGCAGGTTGCGACGTCAGTGCGGCCGCGCGCCGGCGTCGGCGGCTCGGCGGAAGGCGCATCGGCGCCGTCGCGGCGGGCTGCGAGTCGCTCCCAGTCGGGCGTCTGCGTTTGGGGCGACACGCGCAGGTCGGCCAGGGGTTGACGCATGGGGCGATCGTAGCACGCGCGTTCTGGTAGCCTGCGTTCATGGCGAAACTCGTCCAGCTCGGCGCCACGCGCGCCAAACCCAAGCCCAAACGCACGTCCGCCGCCATCGATGTACGCCATCTGTCGGTCGCCTGCGCGCGCTGTGCGCGCTATCTCGCCCTCGACGACGCGCGCGATCGCGGCGACGGCTGGCACGTGTACCGCTACGGCTGCGACGCGGCGGGCGCTGCTGCGCCGCCGCCCGCCGACGGGCAGGTGCCGGACGATTCCTGCGCGACGCAGGGCGATCACGACGCGCGCGCGATCGTGCGCGTCGAGCTGCCCGCCGAGCTCGACGCGTTCGCCCGCGGCGACGATCCGGTCGACGGTCCCGACGGCGACGGTCCGCTCGCCTTCAGCGTGCGCAATCTGTCGCTGCGCTGCGTCGCCTGTGACGACTACCTCGTGCTCGCGCACTATCAGCGGCTCGACGAAGATTGGCACCGCTACGTCTACGAATGCGAGCCGTCGTGTGGCGCCGAACCGACCCGCGTCTGGCTCGAGGTGCCGGTCGTGCTCGATCAATTCGCCCGCCGCGATCCGACCTGGCGCGGCGGGGCGCGTCACGGTGGCGCGCTGCCCGAGAGCGCACCAGCCGCCGAGTAACGCGCCAGAGGCGCGTTGTCGCCCGGCCCGCATCATCGAAACCTGCGCCATGCGGCGCGCATTCCAGCTGTGCAAGCTTTGTCCAAGCGTGCGTTGTCTGTTTCCCTGAGGAAGATCTGTCATGTCCGACGCCGACGAACCCGTCGACGACCCCACGCCTGCCGCGCGCTCCGGCGCCGACGACGCTGACGCCCAGCCGGCGCGCTCTGCCCTGCGCCGCGATCGGGCGCCGCGTAACACGGTCAGCACGCGCGACATGGGGCGCGACTGGCAGTCGCTCGAAGCGGAGATCGCGTCGCAGCGCCGCGCCGAGCGCGGCCCGCGCACGTTCGACCGCGACAACCGCGGTCCGCGCCGCGATGACCGCAGCGACCGCGGTCCGCGCCGCTTCGATCGCGACGACCGCGGCCCGCGCCGCTTCGATCGCGACGACCGCGGTCCGCGTCCATACAACCGCGACGATCGCGGTCCGCGCCCATACAACCGCGATGACCGCGGTCCGCAGCGCTTCGATCGCGACGATCGTGGACCGCGTCGTTACGACCGGGACGACCGCGGTCCGCGCCATTTCGATCGGGACGACCGTGGCCCGCGCCGGTACGATCGCGACGACCGCGGTCCGCGTCGGTATGACCGTGACGACCGCGGTCCGCGCCATTTCGATCGCGATGATCGGGGGCCGCGTCGTTACGACCGGGACGATCGCGGTCCGCGTCGCGACAACCGGGACGACCGCGGTCCACGTCAATTCGATCGCGATGATCGTGGTCCGCGCCGTTACGACCGTGACGACCGCGGTCCGCGCCGCTACGATCGCGATGATCGGGGGCCGCGTCGTTACGACCGGGACGAT
>JBCCOR010000779.1:0-2367 GCA_039025295.1 Acidobacteriota bacterium | reverse complement strand
GCCGACGGTCTGGCGCACCATGCTGGCAGCACTCGAGGCGCTCTCGGTGCGCAAACGGCCCGAGTTCGGCGCGGTGCTGCTGGGCGGCGAAGCGCTGACGCTCGAGCTGGCCGCGCGCACGCGCGAGGTGCTGCCGTGGGCGGCGCTGTGGAACGTCTACGGTCCGACCGAGGCGACCGCCAACGCGCTCTTGGGCCGGGTGCGCGCAGGCGTCGTCGAGCCCGACATCGGCCGTCCGCTGGCCGGACACCGTGCCTACGTGCTCGATCGCCTGCTGCGGCCGGTGACGCTCGGCAGCGACGGTGAGCTGGTGCTGGGCGGCGCCGCCCTGGCGCGCGGCTATCTCGGCCGGCCAGGACGCACGGCCGAAACCTTCGTGCCGGATCCCTTCACCGAGCGCCCGCACGCTGCCGACGACGTCGGCGGCGCGGACCGCCTCGACGATCCGACGCGCGATCCCGACGTCGGCGCGCGCATGTACCGCACCGGCGATCGCGTGCGCCACCGCGCCGACGGCCGCGTGCTCTTCCTCGGCCGCATCGACCAGCAGATCAAGCTGCGCGGCCTGCGCATCGAGCTCGGCGAGATCGAGTCGCAGCTGCGCCGGCTCGAGGGCGTCGCCGACGCGGCGGTGATGCTGCACGGCGACGGCGACGCCGCGCGGCTGGTGGCCTACGTCGTGCGCGACGAGGGCAGCCACATCACCGAAGCGGCGATGCACGCGCGCCTCAGCCACAGCCTGCCGGCGGCGATGGTGCCGGCGCGCTACGTGATGCTCGACGCGCTGCCGCGCACCGCCACCGACAAGCTCGACCGCCGCGCCCTGCCCGCGCCCGACGAGGCCCCGCGCGGTGCGCTCGACGACACCGCCTTCGAGCTGCCCGAGACCGAGGAAGAGAGCATCCTCGCCGAGATCTGGGCCGACGTCCTCGATCAGGCGGTCGGGCCGTCGAGCCATTTCTTCCGCCTCGGCGGCCATTCGCTGCTGGCGACGCGGGTGGTGGCGCGGGTGCGCGCCGAGCTCGGCGTGCGCCTGCCGCTGCGCGCGCTCTTCGAACAGCCGACGCTGCGCGATCTGGCGACGACCCTGGCCGATCTGCGCCGGCCCGCGGACGCGGCCGACGCGATGCCCGCGGCCGCGCCGCCGGCCGTGCCGCTCGAGCACGTGCCGCGCGGCGGCGATCTGCCGCTGTCGTTCGCGCAGGAGCGGCTGTGGCTGCTCGATCAGCTGCAGCCCGGCGACGTCTCGTACACCCTGCCGATCGACCTGCTGCTCGAGGGCGTGCTCGACGTGCGCGCCCTCGCGGGTGCGTTCGCCGCCCTGATCGCGCGCCACGAGTCGCTGCGCACGCGCTTCGTCGCCGTGGATGCATCCGACGGTCAGCGCGTGCCGTTCCAGCGCATCGATCCGCCGACGCCGCCGCCGCTGCCGCTGGTCGATCTGACCGCGATCGCCGGCGTCGACGAATCCGGCATGCGCGCGCCCGACGCCGACGGGGCGACGCTCGCCGCCGCGCTGCAGCAGACGTTCTTCGCGGCGCCGTTCGATCTCGCCCGCGGCCCGCTGCTGCGCCTGCGCCTGCTGCGCCTGCGCCCCGATCGCCATCGCCTGATGATCACGATGCACCACATCGTCAGCGACGGCTGGTCGACGGGCGTGCTGCTCAACGAGCTGGCCGCGCTCTACGCCGCGGCGCGCACGGTGAGCGACGTCGACGGCCTGCGCCGGGTGCGCGGCCTGGTGCGCTACGCCAAGCTCGCGCCGCTGCCGGTGCAGTACGCCGACATCGCGGTCTGGCAGCGTCGGATGCTGGCCGGCGGCGAGATGACCCGCCAGCTCGACCACTGGCGCGCGGCGCTCGACGCGCTGCCGGTGCTCGAGCTGCCGGTCGACCGTCCCCGCACGGCGATCGCGGCCGGCCGACCGGGCGCGTCGGTGCGCTTCCGCCTGCCGGTGGCGGTGGGCGACGCGCTCAAGGCGCTCGCCCAGCGTCGCGAGAGCACCTTGTTCATCGTGCTGCTGGCGCTCTTCCACACGCTGCTGGCGCGGCTGAGCGGCCAGCGCGACGTCGCCGTCGGCTCGCCGATCGCCGGCCGCAACCTGCCCGAGACCGAAGGCCAGATCGGCTTCTTCGTCAACACCCTGGTGCTGCGCACGCGCTTCGCGCGCGATCCGCGCGGCGAGACCTTCGACGATGTGCTCGCGCGCGTGCGCGACACCGTGCTCGACGCCTTCGCCCATCCCGACGTGCCCTTCGAGCGCCTGGTCGCCGAGCTCCAGCCGACCCGCGATCTGGCGATCACGCCGCTCTTCCAGGTGCTCTTCGGCCTGCAGAACCAGCCCGGCGCGGCGCTGGCGCTGCCCGG
>JBCCOR010000778.1:0-2378 GCA_039025295.1 Acidobacteriota bacterium | reverse complement strand
GCGCGGTTTGACCCTCGCCCATCTCGACCTCCAGACCGGCGACGCCGGTCCGCGCTTCGAACTGGTGGTGCGCGATTCCACGAGCGATCCCGCGCGCGCCGCGTCGGCGCTCGAAGCGCTCTACGCCGACGGTCTGCCCCTGGCGATCGGCGGCGTGACCTCGGCCGAGGCGCTGGCCATGGCGCCGGTCGTCGGTCGTCAGCGCGCCGCGCTGCTGTCGCCGACGGCGTCGTCGCCCGATCTCGCCGCCGACAACGACCGCGCCGCCAGCCGGCTCTTCCGCCTCTATCCGCCCGACGATCGCGAGGCCGCGGCGATGGCCGCGTTCGCCTCGCAGACCCTCGGCGTCACGACGCTGGTGATGATCGCCGAGGAGCAGCCCTACGCCACGCCGCTGCGCAGCGCCTTCCGCGACGCCTTCACGCGCTTCGGCGGCCGCATCGTCGCAACCCTGAGCTTTCCGATCGACGACGCATCGGCGGCGGTCGACGCCGCCGCGCGCACGGTCGAGACACTCGCGCCCGAGGCGGTGTATCTGGCCGGCTACGCGCCGCGCCTGGGCGCGCTGGTCGCGCGGCTGCGCGCCGACGGCTTCGCCGGCCGCATCCTGACCACCCACGCCTTCGCCACCGCCGCGGGGCGGGCCGCCGCGGGCGGGGCGGCCAGCGGCGTGATCCTGACCCAGTCGCCGTTCCAGCCCGCCGGCGTGCGGCCGCCGACGGCGACCGTCGTCACCGCCTACCGCGACCGCTTCGGCGAACCGCCCGACGTCTTCGCCGCCTACGGCTACGACGCCCTGCAGGTGGCGGCGGCCGCGCTCGACGCCTCGCGGCGGCCGTCGTCGGGCAGCGTGCTGCGCGCGCTGCGCAATCTGCCGACCCTCGCCGGCGTCACCGGTCCGCTGCGCTTCGACGATCAGGGCGTGACCACGGCCTTCCCGCGCATCTACGTGATCGACGACAGCGGCCAGCTGAGCGACTATGATCAGCAGGTGCGCGCCCAGCGCGCCGCGCTGCTCGACCGCATGCGCGCCGTGCAGACGCCTGACGACGAACCGCTGCCCACGGCCGCTGCAACCGACAGCACAAGCGACGAAACCGCTGACGAACCGGACGCGCGCGCGACGACATCCGACATTCAAACGACCGGCGATGCGCCTGCGCCCGCGGGCGACGACGCACCGACGAACAGCGACGAACCGGTCCGCCTCCTCTTCTCCATTCCATGCTTCTGCGCACCCTCCTCCGCCACCACAGCCTTCTGCTGACCCTGACCGTGCGCGAGCTCAAGGCCCGCTATCGCGGGTCGGTGCTCGGCTTTTTCTGGTCGCTGGTCAACCCGGTGATGATGCTGGTGGTCTACACCTTCGTGTTCAGCTACATCTTCACCCCGCGCGATCCCGACGTCGCGCCCTACGCGCTCTTCCTCGTCACCGGGCTGTTTCCGTGGATCTGGTTCCAGACCTCGCTGACCGAGGGCGCGGCCTCGCTGATGGCCAACGCGGCGCTGATCCGCAAGGCGGCGTTCCCGGCCGAGCTGCTGCCGATCGTGCCGGTACTCGCCAACCTGGTGCATCTGGCGCTGGCGCTGCCGGTGATCGCGGTCGCCTTCGTCGTCTTCCGCAGCCAGGGCCACGACGTCAGCGGCTGGACCGCGCTGCTGCTGCCGCTGATCATCCTCGTCCAGGTGCCGCTCACCGCCGGCCTGTCGCTCGGCCTCGCGGCGCTCAACGCACACTTCAAAGACGTCAAGGATCTGCTCGCCAACCTGCTGACGCTGCTCTTCTTCCTCACGCCGATCCTCTACAGCCTGCGGATGGTCTCGGACTACCCGGCGGTGCGCTGGGTGGTCGAGGCCAACCCGCTCAGTCCGTACGTGCTCGCGCTGCAGGAGGCGGTGTTCTACGGCCAGATGCCCGAGCCCTGGCGCTGGGCGACGATGGCCCTGGTCTCGCTGATCGGCTGGCTGCTCGGCGCGGCCCTCTTCGACCGCCTGCGCGACACCCTGGTCGAGGCGGTGTGATGGCCGCCGACGCAGCCACGCCGCCGGACGTCGACGGCGCGCCCGATGCCGCGATCCGCGTCGACGCGGTCTCGAAGCGCTACCGCCGGGTGGCGGCCGGCCACAAGCTGCGCACGCTCAAGTCGGCGCTGCTCGACGGCAGCCTGACCCGCGGCCTCGCGCCCGAGGAGGCGATCACCGCCCTCGACGACGTCAGCTTCGACGTCCCGCGCGGGCAGGCGGTCGGCCTGATCGGCAGCAACGGCTCGGGCAAGTCGACCCTGCTCAAGATCGTCGCCGGCATCCTGCGACCGTCCCAGGGCGCGATCACCGTCCACGGCCGCACCGCGGCGCTGATCGAGCTCGGCGCGGGCTTC
>JBCCOR010000777.1:0-2381 GCA_039025295.1 Acidobacteriota bacterium | reverse complement strand
GTCCGATCGACTGGTTCAGCGGCCTGTGGACGCAGCTGACCGGCTGGGTCCACGGTCTCACGACCACCGTCACGCGGCCCGGCGCGCCGCTCGATTTCGACACGCCGGTGATCATTCCGGTCGGTTCGTCGTCGATCGCGCCTTCGCCGGTGCTCGATTTCGGTACGCCGGTGGTCATTCCCGAAGGCGCACAGTCGATCGCTCCGACGCCGGTGCTCGACTTCGACACGCCGGTGATCATCCCCGAGGGCGCCAGGTCGATCCGGCCCGCGCCGGCGCTCGACTTCGAGACGCCGGTGATCATTCCCGAAGGCGCCTCGTGAGCGCCCGCACAGGCTAAACCCCGTGCGTGCAGCGGATCCCATCCAGATCCCCTGCGCGCACCCACCGCTCGACTCCCATGCGACTCACCGACCTCCGCGAGCAGACTGTCCAAAACGAAGGCTTCCGCTTCGCCTACCTGCGCAAGACCCGAACGCCTCAGGAAGCCGTCGGTCTGCACCGGCTGATGACCGCGCCGTTCGTGATTCGCTATCTGCTCTGGTGTGAAGACAACATGGCCGTGCAGCCCGAGGTGGCGCTGCCGTGGGCGCTGGAGGCCCCCGCGCTGGTCGCCGGGTGGGAGCGGTGCCAGCCGCATCATCCGCAGCGCTGGATGCGCTTCAAGATTCGCGCCTGCGCGGTGCGCGGCACCGCCTACCGGCTGCAGGGCGCGTTCGCGCGGGCCGAGACCGACTACCAGCGCGGCCTTCTGCTGCTCGCCGAGCACCGCGATTGGGTGCCCGACAGCGACGCGGTCGAGTTCTACCGGCGCGTCGCCGCGCTGCGGCTGCATCAGGACGACTTCGTCAAGGCCCAGGACGCCCTCGAGATCGCCCTGGCGCTGGCGGAGCGCACGGAGAATCGCGACGACCAGGGCTGCTGCCACGCGATGATCGGCTCGATGCACCTGCGCGCGAGCTACCAGCAGGGCGACGACGACTGCCTGGGCGGCAGCCGATGGGCCAACCGCGAAGCGGCGTCGCTGCACCTCAATCTCTGCGCCCGTCTGATCGACGCGCGCAAGGACCGGCGCATCGCCGAGGCCAACTTCGTCAACCTGGCGACCCTGGCCCTGCTGGAATCAACCACCGACCGCAGCCGCGGCCTGATCGAGGAGCTCGACGAAACCCGGCGCACTTTCGTACGCCGGCGGCTGCGCGTATCGCTCCTGATCTGCAAATTCGACTGGCTGCGCGGCGTGATCTACCGCAACCTGGGCGAGTTCGCCAAGGCCCGTACCCTGCTGCGCGCCTGCTGCCGCCGCTTCGCTAAGGCCGACGCGCTGGACACTTACCTTTCAGCCACGCTGGACCTGATCGAACTCGAGCGCCGATGCGGCAAGCCCAGCGCGGTGGGCAAGCTCGCCCGCAAGGCTGCGCCGTGCGTTGCGCGCTACGTCGAGGGCGGCGGCCCGCGCGCGGCCGCGCTCGACGCCTGGCATCGGGCCTGCCTGCGCGACGCGCCCGAGGCCGATCGCCTGCTGGCCGCGGTGCGCAGCGCGTTCGGCGCCCTGCCCGACGCGCCGCCGGCCGACAGCGAAGCCGCCGCGCTCACCGCCGCCGGCTGGGCGCAGGGCGCTCGCGCGTCGGCTGCGGGCTGAACGCTCGACCTCGGGCGAGCGCGGACCACGAAAAACGCCGCCGACGCGCGGGGCGTCGACGGCGCGTGCGCGGCTGCGGCCGCGGATGCGTGGGTGATCAGTCGAGCGTGTCGAGGTTCGACTGGTTGATCACGTCGAGCGGATTGGCCGTCTCGGACAGATCGTTCACGACCGGCGCGATCGCGTCGGGCGTGTTGATCTCGTTGATCGCGTCGAGATTGGATTGGCTGACGCCGGTCAGGCCGGTGGTCACCGCGTCGTTGAAAAAGTCGAGCTGACCGCTGTAGAACTCCAGCAGGCCGCCGTAGTCGCCGTTGCGGATCGCATCGGGAATGCTGCTCTCCGAGCTCGGGGTCAGCGGACCTTCCGCGATGATGTCCTGGGTGACCTCGAGGAGGCCGGCCATATCGCGCGCGAACGAGCCGTTCTCGCCCGCGAAGTTCTCGGCCTGCAGCTCGTTGAACGCATCGAGGTTGCCGTCGAGCGCGCCCTGGCCGAGGGTCAGGGCGGCATTGGCGGCCTCGGTGAGCGCCGCACCCGGCAGGCGCTCCTGAACGTTGTCGGCGAAGTCGATGCCGGTGGCCTGTTCGAACAGGGCGATGGCCGACTCGGTGGCTGCGACGTACGGAATCACCGTGCCGGTCAGGCGATTGATGGCCGCGGCCGTGCCGCCGTCGACCAGGCGGCCGCCCAAGGTTTCGCGCTCCGAGTTGGTGAACCCGGCGATGCCGGCGCCGGC
>JBCCOR010000776.1:0-2385 GCA_039025295.1 Acidobacteriota bacterium | reverse complement strand
GCGCTCGCCAGCAGGGCGTCGAAGCCGGCCGCCAAGCGGTCGATGCGCTGGGCCGAGAACAGATCGACGTTGTAGTTGACGTCGAGCTGCCAGCCGTCGCCGTCGGGCATCAGATGAAAGACCTGATCGAAGCGGCTGGTCGTCCACTGGGTCTCGCCGGCGTGGTTGGTGGTCTCGAGACCGTCGAGCTGGATCGGGCGCGACATCTCCTGCACGACCAGCATGACGTCGAACAGCGGCGAGCGGCTGAGGTCGTCGCGGCGCAGATCGAGATCCTCGACCAGGCGATCGAAGGGATAGCCCTGATGGGCGACGGCGTCGGCCGTGGTGCGCGCCACCTGGCCGACCAGCGTGTCGAAGGCGAGCGCGGGATCGAGCGTGTCGCGCAGCGCCAGCGTGTTGACGTAGAGGCCGATCTGACGCGCGAGATCGGGATGCTCGCGGCCGACCACCGGCGTGCCGACGACCACGTCGCGCGCATCGGTCAGGCGGTGCAGCAGCACCTTGAGCGCCGCCTGCGCGACGACGAAGGCGCTGGCGTCGAGCTGGCGCGTAAGCGCGTCGAGGCCGGCGCGGGCGTCGTCGCTCAGCGCGCGCGTCGCGGTCGCGCCGCGGAAGGTCTGCACCGTCGGACGGCGGGCGTCGGTCGGCAGCGCGAGCGGCGGCGGTCCGCCGTCGGCGAAGCGGGCGCGCCAGAAGTCGCGCGATCCGTCGAGCGCGCCGTCGGCGAGGCGCGCGTGCTGCCACACGGTCGCGTCGCGCACCTGGATCGCGAGGGGCGGCAGCGCGGCGTCGGGATCGCGGTAGAGCGCGTCGAGCTCGTCGACCATCACCTCGAGCGACCAGACGTCGCAGATGATGTGGTGGATCGTGAACGCGAGCACGTGCAGATCGTCGCCGAGCTGCAGCAGCTCACCGCGCAGCAGCGGCCCGGCGGTCAGGTCGAAGGGCGTGCGCCGCTCGGCCGCCAGCCGCGACGCGCACATCGCGTGCGGGTCGTCGTAGCCGCGCAGGTCTGCGCGCACCAGCGCGAACGGCGCTGGCGGGCGGACGATCTGGCGCAGCGCGCCGTCGGCGAAGGCGAAGACCGTGCGCAGCGCCTCGTGACGCGCGATCAAGGCGTCGAACGCGCGCTGCAGCCGCGCGGCGTCGAGCGGTCCGCGCAGGTCGAACGCCAGCGGCAGGTTGTAGGCGACCGCGTCGGCCTCCATCTGATCGAGCGTCCACAGCCGCGTCTGGGCGTGCGACGCGGGATACGACGCGGCGTCGTCGACGCGCGGGATCGACGCGACCTCGGCCTGCGCCGCATCGTCGATCGCCGTCGCCAGCGCGCGCACGGTGCGCAGGCCGAAGAGCTGCTGCAGCGTGATCTCGACGTCGAACGCGCGGTAGATCGCCGCCGTCACCCGGATCGCCTTGAGCGAGTCGCCGCCGAGTTCGACGAAGGGATGGTCGGCGCTGATCTGGCGCAGGCCGAGCACCTGCGACCAGATCGCCGCCAGCTGGGTTTCGGTGTCGCCTTCGGGCGCGACGTACGCGCGCTGCTGATAGAGCAGCGCCTCGGGCTTGGGCAGCTGCTTGCGCGCGATCTTGCCGCTGATCGTCTTGGGCAGTTCGTCGAGCTGGATGAAAAACGCCGGCATCGCGCGCGGCGGCAGCGTGCGCGCCAGGGCGGCGCGCAAGGTCTCGTTCGAGAGCGCGTCGGGCGCGTCGTCGCGGCGCGTGTAGTAGCAGCTGAGCGCGATCTGCCGCGCCGCGCCGCGATGGCCGACAACCACCGCCTCGGCGACGCCGTCGACCCGGCGCGCGGCGATCTCGATCTCGGCCGGCTCGACGCGCACGCCGTTGACCTTGAGCTGATGATCGCGGCGGCCGAGGCACTCGACCGCGCGATCGGGCAGATAGCGCCCGAGATCGCCGGTGCGGTAGATCGCGTCGCCCTCGGGATCGAGCGGGTTGCGCACGAAGACCTCGGCGGTGCGCGCCGGATCGTGCAGATAGCCGCGGGTGCGGAAGGGGGTGCGGATGCAGATCTCGCCGATCTCGCCGATCGGGCAGAGCGCACCGTCCTCGCTCAGGATCAAGAGCGCGGTCTGCGGCAGCGGCTGGCCGACCGGCAGCACCTTGTTGGGCGCCGGCCGGGCACCTGGCGGCACGCGGTAGCAGGCTTTGGCGAGCGTGGTTTCGGTCGGGCCGTAGAGGTTGTAGAGCAGCGCCGGATGCGCGGCGCCGGCGCGCGCCCGCCAGCGCAGGACGTCGGCGCCGTAGAGCGGCTCGCCCGCCAGGAGCACGTGGCGCAGCGCCGGCAGCGCGCGCGGGCCGTCGTCGGCCGCGTCCGCGCTGTCGGCCGCGCCCTGGCCGGCGCCGGCCGGTTCCTCGTGGGCG
>JBCCOR010000775.1:0-2395 GCA_039025295.1 Acidobacteriota bacterium | reverse complement strand
TGCAGCTCGACGGCGCGCTCGATCCAGCGCGGCTTGCGCGGGCGACGCGCGCCGTCATCGCGCGCCACGCGGCGCTGCGCACGCGCATCGACGCCGACGAACGCGGACGTCCGCATCAGACCGTTGCGGCCGCCGACGACGCGGCGCCGGCGTTCCGCCTGGTCGATCTCCGGGCGGCGGATGCGACGGTCGAGGCCGCATGCGTGCGCCGCGCGATCGCCCGCGCCGTGCGCCGTCCGTTCGATTTTCGCCGCGATCCGATGCTGCGGGTCGTGCACGTGCGCCTCGCCGACGCGCGCCACGTGCTGGTTCTCGTCCAGCATCACATCGCGAGCGACGGCTGGTCGTCGGGGCTCGTGCTGCGCGATTTCGCGCGCATCTATCGCGCGCCGGCGTCGCCGCTGCCGCCCGCGCCGCCGCTGCGCGCGGTCGACGTGGCCGTGTGGCAGCGGACGCGTCACGACGCGGCCGGGCTTGCCGACGATCTCGCGTGGTGGCGCCGCACCCTGACCGGAACGCCGGATCTCGCGCTGCCGCTCGATCGTCCCCGTCCGCCGCGACCGCGCGGCCGCGGCGGTGAGATGCTGCGTTCGCTGCCGGCCGCGCTCGGCGTGCCGCTGCGCGCGCTTGGGCAGCGCACCGGCGCCACGCCGTTCATGATCGCGATGGCCGCGTTTCAGGCGACGCTCGCCCGGCTGAGCGGCCAGGGCGATTTCGCCATCGGCACGCCGATCGCCGGGCGCGACGCCCATCCTGCGCTCGACCAGATCGTCGGCCTGTTCATCAACCTGGTTGCGCTGCGCGCCGACGTGTCGGACGCGCCGTCGCTGTCCGCACTGGTGACGCGCGTGCGGGCCCGCGCGCTCGACGCCTTCGCGCGCCAGCACGTGCCCTTCGACCGCGTGGTCGACGCCCTCGCGCTGCCGCGCACGGTCGGTCGTCCACCGGTCTTTCAGGTCATGCTGACCGTGCACAACCAGCCGCGCGAGGCGTTCGACGCGTTCGACGACGCGATCATCGGCCGCATGCCGCGCGCGGCCAAGGCGGCCCGCTACGACCTGACGCTGCATCTGTGGCAGCTGCCGGGCGATGGGCACGACGGCCACCGCGGCGATGGTCTGGCGATGCTCGAATACGACGCCGATCTCTTCGATCGCACGGCCGCGCGCCGGCTACTCGACGGCTTCACGACCCTGTTCGCCGCCGGCCTCGACGCGCCCGACGTGCCGATCGCGCAGCTGCCGTGGCTGCCGCGCGCGCTGCGGGCGCAGGTCGTGCGGGGATGGAACGATACGCGGGTTGCCTGGCCGAGGGATGCATCGTCGACGATCGACGGCCGCATCGCGGCCCAGGCGCGGCGCACGCCCGACGCGATCGCGGTCGCGGAGGCCGACGATCCGTCGGCATCGCTGACCTACGCGGCGCTGCTGCGCGAGGCCGATCGCGTGGCCGATCGACTGCGCGGCCTGGGCGTCGGTCCGGAGATGCGGGTGCCGGTGCTGCTGCCGCGCTCGCGCGCGCTGGTGGTGGCGCTTCTGGGCGTCCTGCGATCCGGCGCGGCGTACGTGCCGCTCGATCCGGGCTATCCGGCGGCGCGACTGGCGCACATGCTCGAGGACGCGGGACGCGATCAGCCGGCGCGGATGCTGCTGACGTCGCGCGCGACCGTCGATCCGCTGCGCGACGCGCTCGGCGACGCGCTGGATGCGTATCGCTCGCTCGAGATCGCTTTCGGCGCGGGCGATCGCGGCGACGGCTTGACCGGACTCGACGACCTGCCGTCGATCGGGCGCGACGCGGCCGCGGGGCCGATCGACGATCCGCATCGCGCGGCCTACGCGATCTACACGTCGGGCTCGACGGGAAAACCGAAGGGCACGATCAACGCGCACGCGGGCGTGGTGAACCGCATCGACTGGATGCAGCAAGCGTTCGGACTGACGTCAGACGATCGGGTGCTGCAGAAGACGCCGGCGAGCTTCGACGTGTCGGTGTGGGAGTTTTTCTGGCCGCTGATGACGGGTGCGCGGCTGGTGATGGCGTCGCCCAACGGGCACAGGGATCCGGCGTATCTGGTCGAGACGATTCGCGCGCACGGGATCACGACGCTGCACTTCGTGCCGTCGATGCTGGCGCTCTTCCTCGACGCGCCGGATCTGGCGTCGCTCGCGTCGCTGCGCCGCGTGATGGCGTCGGGCGAGGCGCTGCCGGCGTCGCTGGTGGCGCGCTTCGGCGCATCTCTGCCGTCGACGGCGCGCCTGCACAATCTCTACGGGCCGACCGAGGCGGCGATCGACGTGACGTGGTGGCCGTGTCCGTCGTCGGACGGGTCGGTTCCGGCGTTGGGCGTGCCGATCGGTCGGCCGATTGCGAACGTGCGCACCTACGTGGTCGA
>JBCCOR010000774.1:0-2398 GCA_039025295.1 Acidobacteriota bacterium | reverse complement strand
GTGTTTTCGAACCTCGCAGCATTTTTTTCATCGACCTTGTCAGGTTTTGATCGCGTCCGAGACTATCGAAAATGAGCACCCGATCGAGGGATGTTCATGCACCGCAGCGACGTGGCGATCGCAGCCCTGCGCAGCGCGCCACGCCGCACGGCGCATCCCGGTCGATCGGACCGCGCGTCCCTCCCTCGATTTAAACGTTTAAACAAGTTTTATCATAACAAGGAGATGCCGATGTCCAAGCCCAGCCATCCTCCCCTCGCCGCGCCGCTGCGCTGGCTCCGCGGACTGATCCTCTTCAGCTTCGCTTTCGTCCTCGGCATGCTGCTGGCACGCGCGGCCAAGGCGCAGTCGGCCGAAGCCGCCACCTTGGTGGGCGCCAGCGTCCGCGCCCCCGCCAGCGCGCAGACCGATGCGCCGGATGCGCGCGATCCGGCCCTGACGTTCGTCAGCTGCCACGTGGCCGGCATCACCCGCGCCGTGCGCTGCGGCACCCTCACGGTCGACGAAGACGGCGCCCCGCCGGCCGACGACGCGCTCGCGCTCTCGGTGATCGTCGTGCCCGCGCTGCAGCCCGGCGCGCGCCAGCCGGATCCGCTGGTCGTGCTCGCCGGTGGGCCGGGTCAGGCGGCGACGAACTACGGTCCGCTCGTGGCGGTCGCGTTCCACAGGGTCAACCGGACGCGCGACATCGTGCTGATGGATCAGCGCGGCACCGGCGACGGGCACGCGCTGCGCTGCGCGACGTCCGACTGGAGCGACATGGCCGGCACGAACCCAATCGACGCCCGTGCCTGCCTCGCCGCGCTCAATCGCGATCCACGCCACTACGTCAGCGATCGCGCGATCGACGACGTCGAGCAGCTGCGCCGGGCGCTCGGCGCCGCACAGATCAACGTCTGGGGCGGCTCGTTCGGCACCCGCCTCGGCCTGCTCTACGCGCGTCGCTATCCCGAGCGGGTGCGGATGCTGGTGCTCGACGGCAGCGCGCCGCCCGAGCTGCGCTTTCCGCTCGACAACGCCGCGGGCGCGCAGCGCGCCTGGGACTTGCTGCGTGACGACTGCGCCGCCGATCCGACCTGCGCCGCCGCCCATCCCGATCTCGATGCGACCTTCGCCGCGCTGCTGACGCGCCTCGACGCGGCGCCGGCAACGGTCGCGCTGCGCGATCCGCTCACCGGTGCACCGATCACCTTCGTCGCCGAGCGCGACGGCCTGCCGAGCGTGGTGCGCGGTGCGCTCTACGTGCCCGAACACGCCGCGCTGGTGCCGCAGGCGGTCACCCGCGCCGCCGACGACGGCGATTTCCAGCTGCTGATCAACCTGATGAGCGAAACCGCGCGCTGGGCGACCGACACCATGGCGCTCGGCCTGACGCTGACCATCATCTGCAGCGAGGAGCTGACCCGCACCGATCCGCAGACCATCGATGCCCACACCCGCGGCACCTTTCTCGGCCGCGCCGAGATCGACGCCTGGCGGACGATGTGCGCCGACTGGCCGCGCGGATCGATCGCGCCCGAGCTGCAGGCCGGCGCGCCCCTCGACGCCATCCCCGCGCTGCTGCTCTCGGGCGATCTCGACCCGGTCACGCCGCCCGCCATGGGCGAAGCGATGGCCACCCATCTGCCGAACAGCCAGCACGTGATCGTGCCCGGCGCGGGCCACGGCGTCAGCGGCCTCGGCTGCGTGCCGCGGCTGATGGCCGAGGCGCTCGAGGCCGGTGTGGTCGACGCGCTCGACGCAACCTGCGTCGACGGCATTCAGCGGCCGCCGTTCGTGGTCGTGCCGCAGGGCGCCGCGCCCTGAGCGCGCTCGCCGCCCCGCCCCAACCCGCTTCGATCCATTCCCGACCCATTCGACCGCTTTCACGCACCAACACCCCGGAGTGCTGCACCC
Source organism: Acidobacteriota bacterium (assembly GCA_039025295.1). Taxonomy (GTDB): domain Bacteria; phylum Acidobacteriota; class Thermoanaerobaculia; order Multivoradales; family J023; genus JBCCOR01. The sequence goes on along the minus strand of JBCCOR010000774.1, from coordinate 502 downwards.
ATGATCCACATCGACCAGCTGCACAAGCGTTTCGACGACGTCGTCGCCGTCGACGACGTCTCTCTCGCCGCCCGCGACGGCGAGGTCACCGGTCTGCTCGGCCCCAACGGTGCCGGCAAGACCACCACCCTGCGCATGCTCTACGGCCTGCTGCAGCCGACCCGCGGACGCGCCGTCGTCGACGGACTCGACAGCGCCGACGACGCCGATCGCGTGCGCGCCCGGCTCGGCGTGCTGACCGACAGCCCGGGCCTGTATCCGCGCCTCACGCCGCGCGAGCATCTCGCCTACAGCGCCGCGCTGGCCGGCGTGCCGCGCCGGCAGATCGACGCGGCCGTGGCCGAGGCCGCCGACGCCGCGGGGCTCGACGGCGCGCTGCTCGACCGCCCCACCGCCGCCCCCGCGACGCGGACCTGTCTGCTCGCGACCGGGTCCGCCTGCGGATCGACCTCGACCGCGACTACACGACGGCGATGGAACTCACGGTCGATCACCGTGGCTG
>JBCCOR010000773.1:0-2406 GCA_039025295.1 Acidobacteriota bacterium | reverse complement strand
TATGCGCACGCGCGACACCTCGGCGCGATGCGGTGAATCTGACCAAACGGTCAGACCGAATGGTTGACTGACGGCCGATCTGTCTTGTACAGTTCCGCGCATCTGACCGAACGGTCAGATCGAACGGTCAGTATCTCCGCTGTTCACACAGCGGTTCACCGCCTCATCACGGAGGATCTCGACCCGTGCATGTCCTGCGAATTGTGCTCTGTGCGCTGCTGCTCGTCGGCGCGAGCCACCCGATCGTCGCGTCGTCGGCGGCGACGGACGATGCGTCGATCCGCGCATCGATCACGCGCGAGGTCCACGCGCTCGTCGGTGACGAGGATGCATGGACGTTCGCGCCCGACGACGCCGACGGCCTGCTGCGCATCGACGCGGCAGATCGCACGCTGATCGTGGAGCCCAGCGGCCTCGGCCTGCAGCTCGACGCGCGCGCCGACGCCGACACGATCACCGCGGTCGCGGTCGTGGCCGACGATCTCGACGCCTTCCGACGCCTGACCGGGCGGACGCAGGTGATCGCCCTCGTGCCGGCTTCGTCGACGGCGCTCGACGCCGCATCCGCTGATCGGATGCGCCGCGCGGCCGAGGCGATCGGGCTTTCGCTGCGCGTCGTGCCGGTGGGCAGCGACGTCGGCGCCGCGCGCATCATCGACGATCTGGCGCTCGACGCCGACCAGGCCGCGCGCGCCGGCGTGTACCTGGCGCCGACGGTGGCAGGGGAGGCCACCGCGATCGCCGGGGCGCTGCGCGCGCGCGACCTACCAGCGTTTTCCGGTCGCGGTCGCCACGACGTCGAGGCCGGCGTGCTGGCGGGGGCCGATCGCGCGCGCGTTCAGCGTCTGGCGCGTCGGGTCGCGCTCGCTGTCCTCGACGCGGTGCGCAGCGAGGCCTCGCCAGCGCCGCGGGAAGCCGCGATCGGCGGCAAGGCGGCATCGTCGTCGACCGCGCTGGTCATGCACCACGGCACCCGCGAGCGGCTCGGCTTGCGCCTGCCCTGGGCGGTGCGCCTGACGGTCGAGCTGGTCGGCGCGCCGGATCCGCCGGATGCCGACGCGATCCTCACCCTCGACGACGCCATGCGCACGGCGATCGCCGCCAATCTCGATCTCACCGCGCGCCGGCTGCGCACCGCCGCCGACGGCGAGGAGATCAGCCGCGCGCTGAGCGCGCTGCGCCCGCGCGTCGATCTCGTGGCGCAGGGGCTCACGATCGACGAAGACTCGGCGGCGGCCAGCTTCGGCAACCAGCCTGAGCGCGTGCTGCAGGCAACCGGCGAGGCCAGCTGGGTGCTCTTCGCCGAGGGTCTGCGCGCGAACGTCGACATCCAGCGCCGCCTGCAGCTCGCACGCACGCTCGAGCTCGAGCAGACCCGGCTCGACATCGCGCTCGACGCCGGTTTGGCCTATCTCGATGCGCTGGAGGCCGCGGCGTTCGAGCGGGTCGAGCGCGCCAACCTGACCCTGAGCCGCGCCGATCTCGACGCGGCGCGCGATCGCCGCGCGATCGGCGCGGGCGGTCCGGCCGACGTCGCCCGCCTCGAGGCGCGCATCGCGCAGAACCGCCAGCGTCTGGTCGAGGCGCACGCCGCGCGGCGCGGCGCCGAGCTGGCGCTCAACCAGCTGCTCGCCCGCCCGCTCGACCGGCCGCTGAGCGCGCCCTTGCCGGACGACGAAGACCCGGATGGGGCGGCCGACGTGCGTCCGCTCGCCGACGCGCTCACCGATCCGCAGCGCTTCGACCGCTTTCGCGATCGCCACGTCGCGCGGGCGCTCGCGGAAGCGCCGGGCATCGCCGCCGCCGATGCGCTGATCGCGGCCGCCGACCGGCGCCTGCTCGCCGCGCAGCGCGCGTTCGTCCTGCCCGACGTTTCGCTCGCCGGCAGCCTGACGGTCGATCTCACCGAGTCGGGCGCGGGCACCGCGCCGCCGGCCGCCGGATCCGGCGCGGGCGGCCCGTCGTTCCCCGAGCAGCCCGACGAACGCTGGTCGCTCGCGCTGCGCGCTACGCTGCCGCTCTACGCCGGCGGTGCCCGCGCGGTCGAGCGCACGCAGGCCGATCTCGATCGGGACGCGCTGCGGGCGCAGCGCGCCACCGTCGCGCAGCGCGCCGAGCAGCGCGCGCGGGCGGCACTGATCAATCTCGAATCCGCATACGAATCCTCGCGCCAGGCGTCGGAAGCCGCCCGCGCTGCCGACCGCGCCTATGCGGTCGTGCGCGACGGCTACGCCGCCGGCCGTGAAACCTTGACCACCCTGCTCGACGCGCAGAACACCGCCCGCGTCACCCGCCTGCGCGCGACCTCCGCGGTCTATGCGCTGCGCGGGCGCTGGCTGGACCTGCAGCGCGCGGTCGGCGGCTTCGTTGCCCTCGATCCCGACGCCGACGCGTTCGTCGCGCAGC
>JBCCOR010000772.1:0-2408 GCA_039025295.1 Acidobacteriota bacterium | reverse complement strand
GCCGAAGACGCGAAGCGTCGAAGGCGCGTAGCCTGGGGCTTCAGCCCCAGGGAACCGCACACGAACCACGCTTCCTCGGGACCGCGTTCGGGACCGTGCCCGAACCACGCTTCCTCGGGACCGCGTTCGGGATCGCGCCCGGGACCGCACACGAACCACGCTCCCCCGGGATCGCGCCCACGCGCGCGTTATTTCCGCTCGATCGTCACCGTCCGATCGTCGAGAATCCGCCCCCCCGCATCGCGCTCGCCGGCCAGGCGGTAATCCCGCGACGGCAGCACCAGCGCCGCGTGCGCCAGCCCGAGCAGCAGCGCAGCGGCGACCAGCACCCGCGACGTGCGCCGGTGAAAGACGACCGTCGCGCCCGCCGCGGCGAGCAGCACGAAGGCCGGCAGCGCGATCAGCATGCCGCGCAGATACGGAAAAAAGACGACGTCCATCGCCAGGCGGTAGACGACCAGCAGCGCAATAGCGACGAGCGCCATGCGGTCGCGCGCCGCGTCGGGGCCGCGCGCCAGCCGCCACGCGCCGAGCGCGATCAGGAGCAGCCATGCGATCTGCACCAGCCCCGCGCCCGCCTCGCGGCTGGCCACCGCGACGTCGACCGGATAGCGCGTCCACGGGCCGCGGCCGGGCAGATCGGCGCCGGTGACGCCGTAGGCGAAGACCTGCATGGCGTGGCCCGCGCGCGCGAACGCGCGGCCGACGGCCTCGCCCGGCGCGTCGGCGATCGCGCGCAGGCCGAGCGCGTAGCCGTCGACGATCACCGCATGATGCGGCGGATAGGTCGGATCGAGGGCGTTGGCGTCGACCGGCTGGCCGGCGGCGGCTGCCGCCGCCAGATGCGACGCCGGCAGCGGCGGCAGCGTGCGCCGGCTGAAGACGATGTCGGGCTCGCGCCAGGCGAGGGCGAAATTCAGCGGACCGTAGAACGACACCGGCACCAGCGTCGGCAAAGGCTCGGCCATGCGGTCGGCGTGGCGGGCGTTGTAGTCGCGCATCGCCAGGCCGGCGACGAGCAGATACGGCAGCAGCACCAGCAGCGCCGCCGCGCCGGTGCGCACAAGCTGCGGACGATGCGCGGGCGCGCGCCAGGCGATCACGGCGCCGAGCACCAGCGCGATCGGCAGATGCTCGGCGCGGGTCAGGAGCGCCAGGCCGTGGACGCCGCCCGCCAGCCACGGACGCCGCCAGCCGAGGCCGAGCAGAATCAGCAGCCACAGCCGATAGGGAATCTCGCTGCTCACCGCCGACACCAGCGCCAGTTCGCCGAAGATCAGCGGCAGGAGCAGCGCCGTCGGCAGGGCGAGCGCGCGCAGCGCCGGACGGCGCGCAATGAGCCGGTAGGTGAGCGCGTAGCCGAGCGCGGCGAGCGTGATCATCAGCAGCTTGGCGGCCAGGTTCAGGGCCGCGGGCGATGCGAAGAGCGCGGCCAGCGGCACCAGCAGCGCCGACGTCAGCGGCGGATGGAACGGCAGGCCCGCGCCCAAGGCGTCGCCGGCCGCCCAGGCGCGGGCGGTGGCGAGGTAATGGAGCGCGTCGCCAAACAGGAACAGGCCGACCGGCGCCTCGCGCAGCAGGCTGGTGGCGAGGAAGAGGCCGTGGACGAGAACGCCCCACAGCGCCACCGCGAGCGTCGCCGCCCGCGCCGGCGGGGCGTTCGGATCCGGATCGAGCCAGGTGTCGAAGACTCCGATAAGCCGTCGTGTCGGCGGCTGGTCGCGGCTGGGGGTCGGTTGGCTGCGGGTGCGTCGTGCCATGGTCGTTTTTGCGCGCAAACGCGTCGCATTTGCGGTCCTGTTCACCGATTGCGCGCGCCGTGCGCCGCACGATCGGTACGTTTCGGCATTTCAGCCCGCCTTACGGGCCGTTCGGACCTGCGCGTCGCGACGCGCGTTGCTGCCTCGCACGTCAGCGCGGTAAGCTTCGAAATATGCCACAGTTGAATGGTCAATTTGCGGATCGCATCATGAAAAGCATAAGGACGACCAGCTCTTCCACACGCGCTCTTCCGCGTGAAAAAGAATCGATCACGACGGCCATCGCGGCAACCGGCGGCCTGACCCTGCTCCTGCTGCTCGCGCTCGCGCAGCGCGCGCCGGCGGCCGAGACCACCGGTTCAACGCGTTTCGAGGGCGCGGCACAGGTGATCGAAGTCGAGGTACCGGTCAACGTGGTCGACGCCGGCGGCCAGCCGGTCACCGGCCTGACGCCGAACGACTTCATCGTCTTCGACGAAGGCAAAGAGCAGGCCCTGACCGACTTCGAAATGATCGATCTCGAGACCATCGTCACCGAGCGTACGGGCGTGGCGCCGCCCCAGCCCCGCGGCGCGCGGCGGCCCAGACGGCTGCTCTTCGACCAGAGTTTCTCCGATACGGCGAGCGGCACCCAGGCGCGGGGCCCCG
>JBCCOR010000771.1:0-2408 GCA_039025295.1 Acidobacteriota bacterium | reverse complement strand
GGCGCGGTGCACGCATCGTCGCGCATCGCCACCCGGTTCGACCTGCCTCCCTGCCGACGCGGCGCATTCCGCCGGCGCGCCGGCCGGTTCTTTACCCAGCGACAAGGAGCCCGCCCTGTTATCATCCGACCCAGTGACCGTCCTGACCGCGACCCTGCTGCTCGGTGCGGCACTCATCCTGCCCGGCGCGCGCGCCGAGGCCGCCGACGCCGCGCTCCCCGGCGCCCACGACGCCGAACCGACCGCGGTCAACGGCCAGATCACCGACGCCGTCGCCCCGGCGTCGGGCAGCGCCGAATCGGCCGCGGTCGGCGAGGACGACGCGTCTGCGGACGGTCCGCAGCCGATGACCGCCGAAGACCTGTGGGCGATGCAGCGCGTCGGCGTGCCGGTGGTCTCGCCCGACGGCCAGACCGTGATCGTGCCGGTCACCGAGTACGACGTCGACGAGAACAAGAGCAAGCGCGGGCTGTGGCACGTCGACGTCGGCGTCGACGGCAAGGGCCGCGACGCCGACGGCAACCCGATTCCGCCGCGCCGGCTGACCTGGGCCGAGAGCGGCGAGAGCGGCGTGGCGTTTTCGCCCGACGGTCGCTGGATCGTGTTCACTGCCACCCGCGGCGAGCGCAAGGGCCAGCTCTTCCGCCTGCCGCTCGACGGCGGCGAAGCCGAGCCGCTGACCGATCTGCCGGTTTCGGCCACCGACCCGACCTTCTTCCCCGACGGTAAGCGCATCGCCTTCCTCGCCTACGTCGATCCCGATCTGGCGCCGGGCGAAGCGGGCACCACCGACTGGGCGGCGCTGAAAGAGCGCGTCAAGGCGCGCAAAGACGACAAGACCCAGGTCAAGATCAGCGAGAACCGCCTGGTGCGCTATTGGGATCATTACCGCACCGATCCGACCGTGCCGCACATCTTCGTGCTCGATCTGGAGACACGCGAGGTCACCGATCTGATGCCGGGCTGGACGGCGCTCTACGGCTTCGGCGGCTTCGGCTGGACGCTCTCGCCCGAGGGCGACGAGATCGTCTTCGCGGCCAACGGCACCGAGCCGCCCTACCAGAAGCTCGACTTCAACCTCTACCGGCTCGACGTCGCTTCGAAGGCGATCACCACCCTGGTCGACGCCGCGCCGGCGTGGCAGGGCGGCGCGTTCTACACCCCCGACGGCCGCTATTTCTTCTACAGCCAGACCAACCGTCCGGAGATCTCGCCCGATTTCTCGCGCCTGATGCGGGTCGACCGCGCGAGCGGCGAGACCGTCGAGATGCTGCAGGGCTGGGATTTCGAGCTCGGCGGACTCGAGACCACCCGCGACGGCAAGACCCTGCTGCTGCGGGCGCAGAACGAAGCGCGCGGCAGCCTCTTCACGCTGCCCGCCGACGCGGCGCCGACCGACGCGCCGCGGCTGGCGGTGCGCGGCGGCGTGGTCGGCGCGGCCTTCGGCCTGGCACACGACCGGCTGCTGATCCACGAGCAGGCGTGGAACCGTCCGCCCGAGCTCTTCAGCGTCGCGGTGGACGGCGGCGATCGCGTCGCCCTAACCGGCTTCAACGATGCGCGCCTGGCGCAGATCGAATTCGGCACGCGCGAGGACATCACCTACCCCGGCGCCGACGACGCGCCGGTGCAGATGTACCTGATCCATCCGCCGGGCTTCGACGCGGCCCCGGCCGACGCCAAGTGGCCGCTCTTGGTGCTGATCCACGGCGGTCCGCACGGTGCCTTCACCGACAGCTTCCACTTCCGCTGGAACCAGGCGCTCTTCGCCGCGCCCGGCTTCGTCACGGCGGTGGTCAACTTCCACGGCTCGACCGGCTTCGGCCAGGCGTTCGCCGAGTCGATCCTCGGCGCGCACGCCGACAAGCCGTTCACCGACGTCATGAAGGCGGTCGATCACGTCGTCGCCCGCGGCTACATCGACGCGTCGCGCATGGCCGCAGCCGGTGGCTCCTACGGCGGCTATTTGGTGTCGTGGATCCTCGGTCACACCGACCGCTTCGCGGCGCTGATCAACCACGCCGGCGTCTACGACCTGATGGCGCAGTTCGCGTCGGACTACACCTGGAGCCGGCCGAACAACTACGGCGCCGCGCCCTGGGAGGATCCCGAGCGCATCGACCGCTGGTCGCCCAGCCGCTTCGCGCGCAACTTCGCGACGCCGACGCTGATTCTGCACGGTGAGAAGGACTACCGCGTGCCCTACACCCAGGGCCTCAACCTGCACCACGTGCTGACCGGCAAGGGCGTGCCGTCGCGGCTGGTGATCTTCCCCAACGTAAACGGCTACACGCAATCGAAATGCGGGACGACCCCGAGCGTCAATAGATCGTCGAAGTACCACCACGTCTTTGACCTCATCGGTAGTGACTTTTGCTTTTTGCAAGGCCGCTTGTTTGATGATGGCC
>JBCCOR010000770.1:0-2413 GCA_039025295.1 Acidobacteriota bacterium | reverse complement strand
GGCCGCGCTGCTCGGCCTCGCGCTCCTGCTGACGGCGCCGTTGGCCGATGCCGACGACGCGCCCCACACGCCCGAGACCCAGCGCCTGCCGGGCGTCGGCTTCGGCGAGAGCTTCGACCAGCCCGGCAGCGACCCGACCGCGTCGATGCTGATGGATCTCTTCGTCACCGGCGACGCCAGCTGGCAGCGCTTGCCGCTCGGCGCCGACGACGGCGTGCCGGCGAGCGTGCCGTCCCTGCCGGTGGCGCAGGACGGCGACGCCGAGCTGGTGCTGATGGAAAACGTCGGCGGCATCGCCGGCGGCAGCTTCGCGCTGACGGCCAACACGGTCGACGAGACCTACGGCGACGTCTGGGTGAGCGCGGTGGTCGGCATGGGCTTTCAAACCGCGTTCGGCTCGCGCGCGGCCGGGCTGATGGTGCGCGCCGAGACCGCCACGGTCCAGCTCAGCGACCTCACCGCCTACGGCGCCCAGCTCAACCACAACAACGTCAACACGGCCACGGTCAGCCTGCTGCGCTTCCAAAACGGCATCGGCACCGCGGTGCGGGTGTCGGCACTCTTCGACTTCGATCCGCCGACCGAGAACGTGCGCCTGCGGCTGAGCGCGGTCGGCGATCAGCTGACCGTGCAGGCGAGCCGGCTGACGGTCGAAGACGGCGTCGTGGTCGAGCGGCCGATCGATCTCGACGACGCGCCCGGCCTGCAGGACGGCATGGCGGTGCGCGACAGCAGCTTCGCGGTCGGCCGGGTCGGCGTGCGCGGCTTCACCCGCGCCGACAACCGGGTCGCCTTCGACAATTTTGTCGCCGCGCCGACGCTCTTCGCCGACGGCTTCGAATCGGGCGACGTTGAAATCTGGTCGGCGGCGATCGCGGGCGCGGACGGGCTCAGAGCAGCCAGACCAGCGCCGCGCTGAGCGCGATCAGCCCGAGGGCGATCAGCACGAAGGTCGCGGTCGTCGACAGGCCGGCAGCGCCGCCGGCGCCGTCCTCCGTCGCGTCGAGGTGCGCGGTCGGCACCGGCAGCGCGTCGGCGATCGCGTCGGCGTCGGGAAAGCGGTCCTCGGGATGGCGCGCGAGGCAGCGCAGGATGACCGCCTCCCAGCCCGGATCGAGATCGGGCACGTGCTCGCTCGGCGGCGTCGGCTGCTCCTTGATCCGCTTGAAGACGGTCTTCAGCGCCGACTCGGCCTCGAACGGCTGCTTGCCGGTGACCATTTCGTAGATCACGAGTCCGATCGTGTAGATGTCGCTGGCGGGCGTCGCGACCTCGAGTTCGAGCTGCTCGGGCGCCATGTAGGTCGGCGTGCCGAGAATGACGTTGGTCGCAGTCAGCGAGTCGAGCGATCCTTCGTCGCGATGCCCCTCGCCCGAGAGCGGCCGGGCGACGCCGAAGTCGGTCAAGACAGCGCGGGTGCTGCCGTCGGCGTCCTGGATGAGGAAGATGTTGTCGGGCTTGAGATCGCGATGGATGACGCCGCCGCGGTGGGCGGCGCCGAGGCCGGCGCACATCTGGCGCACGATCGTCCAGGCGGCGTCGGTGTCGATGCGCGGCTCGCGTCCGAGGCGATCGGCGAGGGTTTCGCCGTCGAGCAGCTCCATGACCAGGCAGGGAATGCGGCGTCCGCCTTCCTCGAGGCCGGCGTCGAGCTCGAAGACGTCGTAGATGCGCAGCACGTTGGGATGCGACACGCGCTGCGAGAGTTCGATCTCGCGCTCGAAGCGCGCCAGCGCCTTCTCGCCGCTGATCAGCTCGCGCAGGATGGTCTTGAGCGCGACCCGGCGTCCTTCGTCGGTGTCCTCGGCCTCGTAGACCTCCCCCATGCCGCCTTTGCCGATCAGGCGCAGGATGCGGTAGCGATCGCGCACGTAGTCACCGGCGCGGAACCGCGGCTGGGCGACCGGCGACGAGGCCGCGGCGGCGGCGAAGGCGTCCTGTTCGGCGGGGCTGGTCATGGCGTGTGCTCGTCAAACAAAAGAATCGAACGCTGCGCGCATGCAGCGCAACAGACGCACGGGTTTTACCACAGATCTATGCAAGCGTTCGCCAGGACGCGCACTCAGCGTAGGAAAATCGAACCGCGCGGCGCGTCGATGTGCGCGATCAGCGCAGGCGCGTCGCCGCGCGCAACCGGCAGATGCACCCCGAGCGCGTCGAGCGCGCGGCGCGCGTCGTCGGGCTGGGGATGCTCGGCGCGCAGGCTGCGGATCGCGCAGCCGCCCGGCGCGCTGCCGGCGGGATGCGGCGCATCGTTGGCCCAGCGAATGAGAAACGGCGCGATGCCGTCGACCGGCCGCGGCCGGTCGCTCGGCGGCAGCGTCAGCTGCCAGGCCACCCGCGCCCCGGTCGCCGCCGCGGTGCGCGCCATGTCGACCAGCGGCCCCGGGTCCCAGCCGGCCACGCGCAGTCG
>JBCCOR010000769.1:0-2432 GCA_039025295.1 Acidobacteriota bacterium | reverse complement strand
TGGTTGCGGCCGCGCACGATCAGGAGGTCCTTGCGCCGGCCGGTGACGTAGAGCTCGCCGTCGTGCAGGAAGCCGAGATCGCCGGTGCGCAGGAACGGGCCGGCGTCGGGATCGTCGGCCAGGCGCGCGCGGAAGAGCGCCTCGGAATCGTCCGGACGGTTCCAATAGCCGCCGGCGACGCTGCCGCCCGCGACCCAGATCTCGCCGACGCCGTCGGCGGAGCACGGCCGGCAGGTGACGGGATCGACGATGCGCACGATCTGCTCGTGCCACGCCCGCCCGCAGCCGACCAGATCGCGTCGGCTGCGCGCCGATGCGTCGCGGTCCGCATCCGAGCCGGCGTCGGCGATCGGCGCGACGCGGTCGTCGGCGAGGGCGTCGGCGTCGACGCGGACGACCGGCGGCGGCGTGCCGATCGTGCCGGTCGTGACCAGCAGCGTGCCCTCGGCGAGGCCGTAGCACGGCCGAAACGCGGCGCGCTGGAAGCCGCACGCGGCGAACGCGTCCGCAAAGCGCTCGAGGGTGTCGGCGCGCACCGGCTCGGCGCCGTTGAAGGCGACCTGCCACGACGACAGATCGAGCGTCGCCTTGGTGGCCTCGTCGATGCGCTCGGCGCACAGCGCGTAGGCGAAATTCGGACCGCCGCTGGCGTTCGCGCGGTAGCGCGAGATCGCCCGCAGCCAGCGCGCCGGCTTCTGCAGAAAGCTCGCCGACGCCATCAGCACCGTGCGCGCGCCGGTGTAGAGCGGCTGCAGCACGTTCCCGATCAGGCCCATGTCGTGGTAGAGCGGCAGCCAGCTGACCACGACCTTGTCGGCATCCTGCGAGAAGCCGCGGCGGATCGCCTCGGCGTTGTGCAGCAGATGACGATGGGCGACGCGCACGCCGCGCGGCAGCGAGGTCGAGCCCGAGGTGTACTGCAGGAACGCCAGGCTGTCGCCGCCGATCGCCGGGCGGATCCAGCGCGCGCCCGCGTCATTCGGCGCGTCGTCGGCGTCGGCGAGATCGGTGCGTACGCGGGGCACGTCGACCAGCGCCGGCGCCTCGGCGTCGAGCGCGCGCGCCCGCGGCGCCATCGCGGCGTCGCTCAAGACCGCCGCCGGTCGGCAGTCGTCGGCGATCGCCGCGAGCGTGCCGTTCTTGCCCTGGCGCCGCGGCGGATACGCGGGCACGGCGATGACGCCGGCGTAGAGACAGCCCCAGAAGCCGACGATGAAGTCGAGGCCGGGCGGATAGAGCAGCAGGGCGCGATCGCCCGGCTGCGCGCCGGCCTGCGCCAGCTGCCCGGCGATGCGCCGCGCGTGGCGGTCGAGATCGGCGTGGGTCAGGGTGGCCGATTCGGTCTCGCCGTCGGCGAGGAAGGTGTAGACCGGACGCGCGGGCGCGTCAGCGGCGCGCTGGCGGAGAAGGTCGATCCAGGTCGAAACGTCGTGCATGGTCAGGCGCTCACGGGCAGCAAAGGAAAGGATGGACGCGGGCGTCGGTGCGCTACGCGCCGATGCCGGGTGCGATCAGGGGCGATGGAGCGGCGGCGGCGGCGGCCGCGGTTGACGGCTCGGTCGACGGGTGGTCGATCTCGCGCAGCGCGCGGTCGATCGCGTCGCGCAGGCGCGGGGCGAGCACGTCGAGATGCGGCGGATCGTGCATGCTCAGGTGGTTGCCCGGCACGACGTGCACCTCGATGCCGGCCTGGCAGAGATCGGTCCAGCCGAGCTCGGGATGGGCGGGCTCGTGCGGTCGGCGCACCCGCGCCCGGAAGAAGGTGACGCGCTGGTCGAGCGGCTGCGGACGATGGGCGTACATCGCCCGCATCAGTCCGCGCACCACGCCGAGATGGCGCTGTGCGGCGGCCAGATCGTAGCCGCTGGTCGGCAGCGCCACCTCGGCGTCGCGCGCGTGGCGCAGCAGGCGGCGCAGGCGCTCGGTCTCCGACGGCACGGCGCGCAGCGCGGCGGCGTCGAGCGGCAGGCGGTCGCCGAAGAGGCGCACCAGCAGATCGACGTCGTCCTGCGGCGGCTGCGGCATGTGCCCCGGCCCGCCGGTGTCGAGCATCGTCACCAGCGCGACCTCGGCGCCGTCGGCGCGCAGCAGGCGCGCCATCGTCCACGCGACCATGCCGCCGAGCGAGCTGCCGCCGAGCAGATAGGGACCGCGCGGCTGGCGTTCGACGAGTGCGTCGACGTAGTCGCGCGCCAGCGTCTCGAGATCCTCGGGCGTCGTTTCGCCCGGCGCCAGGCCGCGTGCGCGCACGCCCACGACCGGCTGATCGGCGCCGAGTGCCGCCGCCAGGGCGCGGTAGAAGTAGACGTAGCCGCCGACCGGATGCACCAGCACCAGCGGCGGACGCTGCGCATTCGGCGGCGACTGCAGCGGCACGAGCAGCGGCCGCGCGGGTGCGGATGCCCGGGCCGGCGCGCCCCGCGGCGGGGCGG
>JBCCOR010000768.1:0-2432 GCA_039025295.1 Acidobacteriota bacterium | reverse complement strand
TCTGGCCCGCCCAGGCCGGCCGCTCGATCAAGCGCATTCGGCTCGAAAACATGGCGTCGCGCGGATTGAGCCAGCTTCAATTCCGCGTCGTCGACGGCGGCGCCGGCGCGGAGGCCGACGACTTCCTGGCGTTCTTGGCCACGCCCGCGGCGCGCGCGATCGCCGCGCGCTACGGGCTCAGGGCGCCCGACGGATCGTAGCGGCCGGGACGCGCGACGGTGGACGACGCCCTGCTCGCGATCGTGCTGCGCACCGTGCAGATTGCCGGTGCCGCGACCCTGCTGACGGCGCCGCCGGCGATCGCGCTCGGCTACGGCCTGGCGCGCAGCGGCCCGTTTCCCGGCAAGCGCCTCGTCTCGGCGCTGATCGGCCTGCCGCTGGTCGTGCCGCCGACCGCGGTCGGCTTCCTGCTGCTGCGCCTCTTGGCCCACGACGGTCCGCTCGGCGCCGGGCGGCTCGGCGTCGATCTCGGTCTCCTGCTGAGCTGGCGCGGCGCCGCGCTGGCGGCCGCGGTGATGTCGATGCCGCTCGTCGCCCGCACCGCGCGCGTGGCGTTCGAGGGCGTCGATCCGCGGCTCGAGCGCGTCGCGCGCACGCTCGGCTACGGCCCGATCGAGACTTTTGTACGCGTCACGCTGCCGCTCGCGGGTCGCGGTCTGGCGGCGGCGCTGGTGCTCGGCTTCACGCGCGCGGTCGGCGAGTTCGGTGCCACGGTCACCGTCGCCGGCACGATTCCCGGGCAGACGCAGACGCTGGCGTCGGCGATCTACCGTGCGCAGCAGACCGGCGACGCAGCGCGCGCCGACGCGCTGGTGATCTGGGCGCTGCTCCTCGGCCTGGTCGCGATCGTCGTCGCCGAGCGCCTGGCCGACGGCCGGGAGCGCCGCGCGTGACGGCGCGGCTCGAACTCGACGTTCGGCTGCCGCTCGACGACTTCACGCTCGCCGTCGCCGCCACCGTGCGCGGTGCGGCGATCGGCGTCTTCGGACCCTCGGGCGCGGGCAAGAGCAGCTTGCTCGAAGCGATCGCCGGTCTGCGTCCCGACGTCCGCGGACGCATCGCGCTCGACGATGCCGTCTGGCTGACGTCGGATGGGCGCGGCGTGCTGGCGGCCGCGCGCGGCATCGGCTACGTGCCGCAGGATGGCCTGCTCTTTCCGCACTGGTCGGTGCGGCGCAACCTTGTGGCCGGCCGCCGCCGGGCCGCGCGCATCCGCCGCGCGCTGCCGCTCGACGAGATCGTCGCACTGCTCGATCTGGCGCCGCTGCTCGATCGTCGGCCGACGACCCTCTCGGGCGGCGAGCGCCAGCGCGTCGCTCTCGGCCGGGCGCTGGCCTCGGGGCCGCGCCTGCTGCTGCTCGACGAGCCCCTGACCGGACTCGATCTGCCGCGGCGCCGGGCGCTCCTGCCGCTGCTGCAGCGCGTGCGCGACGCCGGCGTCGCGCCGCTCGTGCTCGTGTCGCACGATCCGGTGGAGATGCAGGCGCTGTGCGACGTGATGCTCGTCCTCGATCGCGGCCAGCTGGTGGCACAGGGCGATCCCGCGGCGACCCTCGCCGATCCGTCGGTGGTGCCGCTGATGGCGTCGCGCGGCGTCGATCTGCTGCTTCCCGGCCGGCTCGACGCGGCGTCGGACGACGATCCGCGCGGCACGCGCACCGTGCGCCTCGACGGATGCGCGGCGCGCGTTCACGTGCCGGCGCGCACGGCCGAGACGCTCGCCGACGACGCGCCGGTCTTCGTCGGCCTGTCGTCGTCGGAGATTCTGGTGATGCGGCCGCCGTCGCCGTCGTCACCGCCGGTCGTGCTGTCGGCCCGCAACCGCCTCGCCGCGCATATTGCGGCGATCGAACCTTTCGGCGATCGCGCGCTGCTGCGCTGCGCGCTCGACGCGTCAGCTGCGGCGCCTTCGTCGTCGGCGCCGCAGCTGACGGTCGACGTCACCGCCGGCGTTCCCGAGGCGATGGCGCTGGCGGTCGGCGGCGCGGTCGCGCTGGTGTTCAAGGCCGCCGCGTGCCGGCTGCTGCCGCGCGAGGTGGTACGCTAGCGCGCCGTGACCTACGCCGATTTGCTCGCCACCTGGGCCGAAGTGCGCGCTTCGTCCGATCGATCGTTCCCGCGCGGTCACCGATCCGGTCCCACGCCGCGCCTCGACGACCTGCCGCCGCCGCCGGCCGACCGCAGCGGCTGGCCGTGGACCGAAGGCTGCAAGCCGCTGCCGCCGGTGACGCCCGACGGCGCGCCCTGGCCGCACATCGCGATCGTCACGCCCAACTACAACTACGCGCGCTTCCTCGAAGAGACGATCCGCTCGGTGCTGCTGCAGGGCTATCCCAATCTCAGCTACGCGGTCGTCGATGACGGTAGTCGCGACGAATCGATGGCGATCGTCGCGCGCTATGCGCCCTGGCTCGCCTACCACGTCACCCGCG
>JBCCOR010000767.1:0-2433 GCA_039025295.1 Acidobacteriota bacterium | reverse complement strand
TCAATGGCCCGCAAGGCGCTGAGACGCAGGGTTCCCGAGCGCCCAAGCGCGGTACAATGCTCGGCAATGCGCAACCTCCTTCTCGCCTTCGTCGTCTGGGCGACCGTCATGACCCTGCTGACCGTGCTGCGGCCCGCCGACGGCACGCTCAAAGACGCCGCGCCGGCGACGGTGGCGGCGCGGTTGGCGCCGCAGTTCACCGGACTCGGGGCGCCGGCCGAGCAGGAAGACAGCGCCTGCCGCCAGACCTACGACAGCTGCGCTTCGGGCTGCGTCGACGCGTCGGGACTCGGCGCACCGCCGAGCGCGCCCTGCCTCGCCGAATGCCTGCGCGCCCATCTTCAGTGCCAGTGCCGCGTGATCGATCCCGACGCGCCCTGCGGCGACGACGCGGCGCGTACGCCGCCACCGCCACGTTAGCCAGCACGCGACTGGCTCTGCCGACCGCCATTCGGTAGCATGACAGGTGATTCCGCGCGCCCGCGCGCGCCCGCCACAGGGCGTTTCCACTCGTCATCCCAAGAGGTTCGGCTTCCATGAGCATCAACGGCGTGCTCGAGGATCTTCCGCTCGCGGACGTCCTGCAGTTCATCCATCTCGGCCAGCGCACCGGCACCCTCTATCTGTGGCGCGACGACGAGACGCGCGCCGAAATCGGCTTCCACGAAGGCCGCATCGTCAGCGCCTGGCGTCCCGAGCAGCGACTGCTCGGTGAGACCCTCGTCGCCCAGGAGGTCATCGCGCGCGACGTGCTCGATCGCGCTCTCGCGCTGCGCCGCGCCGACCGCGGCGAAGCCGAGGAGGCATTCTCGCTCGGCCAGGTCCTGATCACCCGTTTCGACGTGCCCGAGGCCAAGATCTTCGGGGCGATCAAGGCCCAGATCCAGGAGACGGTCTTCGATCTGGTCGACTGGCGGCGCGGCAATTTCCATTTCGCGATCGACGAGCTCGATCCGCCCGACGACTTCGCGCTCGCGCCCGGCGAGCTCTTCGCCGACTACGACCTCAACACGCAGATGCTGCTGCTCGAGGCGACGCGCATCTTCGACGAGCGCCACCGCACCGAGTCGCATCCGCGCGGCCCCGAGCCCGCCGCCGGCGCGCTCGATCAGCAGCTCAACCGCGCCGGCCTGCAGCGCGCCGACGGCGCCCTGCTGGTCGACAGCCAGCTCGCCGCCGCCGGTCGTGAGGCGCGGGTGAGCACCAGCGCGCCCGAGATCGTCCGCTGCCAGGTGGTCAGCCGCGACGCGCGCGTCGCCGACGCCCTGCGCGCGTCGCTCGACGCGACCCTGGCGCGGGTCGTGACCGTCCATCCGCGCGAGGCCGGCAGCCGCGTGCCCGGCGAGACCGCGGCGCCGGTCGTGGTGGTCGATCTGCGCGACGACGCGGTCGATCTCGAGCTGATCGCGACGCTCGCGCGCACGCGCCCGAGCGCAGCGGTGATCGCCGCCGTGCCGTCCGACGCGCCCGTGATCGTGCACGCGGCGATCTACGACGCCGGCGCCACCGGCGTGGTCGAGGCTGCGCCCGAAGCGGTCGCCAGCGCGGTGCGCAACTGGGTGCGCGTCCTCGGTCAGCCGACCGCGGCGCCGGCCGCGCCGGTGATCGACCGCGGCGGCTATGGACGCTTCCGCCGGGTGGTGTTCGACGTCCAGTCGGGCCTGCTCTCGGCGACGATGGCGCTCAACCTGATGCACGTGATCTCGGAATCGGTGGAGCGCGCCGTACTCTTCCTCGTGCAGCAGGATCGCCTGGTGGCCGTGGGC
Source organism: Acidobacteriota bacterium (assembly GCA_039025295.1). GTDB lineage: Bacteria > Acidobacteriota > Thermoanaerobaculia > Multivoradales > J023 > JBCCOR01. The sequence continues at coordinate 667 of JBCCOR010000767.1, read as the reverse complement.
GCGTTCGGCTTCTCCCACGACGGACGTCCGCTGGCCGAGCTGACACGCGGCCTGCGCCTCGAGCCAGCGCCGGGTGGCGCGCTGCGTCAGGTGATGGACGAGGCCGCGCCGCGCGTCCTCGACTACGACCGCGCCGATCTGCCGGCGAGCTTCTCGGCCATGCTCGGGCGGCCGTCGACCGGCCAGGTCGTCATCTTTCCCGTGCTCGGCGCCGAGCGGCCGATCTCGGTGATCTACACCGACAACGGCGAGCGCAACGCGCCGATCGAGGACGTCAAGATCCTCGAGCTCGCGACCGCACAGGTCGGCGTCGCGTTCGAGAACGAATTGCTCGCGCAGCGCGGTATGAGCGCCTTCGCCGACGCCGAGTCGGGCGAGTTCGAGCCGGCCAATCGATCCTGATCCGTCGGCTGCGGCGGTGCGAATGTCCTCATACGACCGGCGCGCTGCCGCGCCGCTGGCCCTCCGACCGTCGCGCATCCGCATCCCGCAGGAGTTTTTCTCATCGTGACCACGAACGTGCTTCCCTTCAACGCCGCCCAGCGCGCCGACGACGCGCCGCACGACGGCGCGTTTCGCGTCGTATCGCCGTTCACGCCCCAGGGCGACCAGCCGGGCGCGATCGCCCAGCTGGTCGAGGGCGTCGAGCGCGGCGACGCGCATCAGG
>JBCCOR010000766.1:0-2434 GCA_039025295.1 Acidobacteriota bacterium | reverse complement strand
TTTTATTTTTGTTTTTTGTGGTGCCCCAAATTTCTCGGTTGGGTTTTTTTTGGTATCCTTGTGTTCCCCCTGTTCCCGGGCCTGGCCCGCGGCGGCCCGGTCTCCCGCGACGGATCGACGCGCGCGGGACGGTCGCGTCGGGTACCGCTCATTTCGTCTAGAAAAATGCTGCCGCCGGCCGCGTATCCCACGGAAACGGCATGCGTTGGCACGACCAGCCGCGGCGGGCGAATGATTGGATCTCGATCGGATTTCTCCCGTTTGCGAGAAGTTTCCCTAGGATTTCGGTCATTCAACCGACGCATGGAGGTCATCGCATCGTGAACGAACGCAGCCCGACGCCATCCTCAGCCGACGCCGGCGCGGCTCTCTCCCCGGCCGACCGCACCACGCGCGCGGCGCTCCTGGCGTTTCCGCCCCATCTGCTCGCCGGCGACCGCAAGGTGCTCGACGCGCTCGACGCCCTGCCGGCCGACGCCGTCGCGCGCTGTGCCGCGGCGGGCGATCCGCCTCATCCGGCGCTCCTGGCGCTCCATCATCTCGCCGTCCACCGGCGCGATCCCCAGGCTGATCTGCCCACGCTCGAAATCGCGCTCGCCTGTCGACGCGCCGTCGATGCGCCGCATCATTTCGCCGAGCTGCTGGTCGAGTCGGCGAGCCACTGGGCCCAGGTTCATCCGTCGGCGGGCGTGGCGATGGGGCGCGCGACGCTCGCGGCGCTCGGCACCCGGCCCTACCGCGATCAGCCGCGCGCGCACGCGCTGGGCCTCGCCGATCGCGTGCTGACCCTGTTCACCGCCCACGCGCTGGGCTACCGCGACGCGCCCGACGCCAGCCTGCTGACCGTCGCCGCGATGCTCGACGGCCTGCACGACGGCGATCCCGAAACCCGCTGGCTCATCACCCTGCGGCGCGCGCGCCTGGCCGCGCTGCGCGACGCGTTCTACGAGGCCTACCAGCTGGTCGATCGCCTGGCGCAGCCTCGCGCCGAGGCCCAGCTGAGCGGGCTCGAGGCGCGGGCGCGCGCGGCGCGTTTGCTGATGCGCGATCTCACGCTGGCGCAGCTGGCGCTGCAGTTCGGCGACGCGCGGCGCGCCACGCAGCGGCTGACCCGGGCCGAGCAGTACGCGAACCGCGCCGGTCTGCCGGTGCGCGCGATCGAACACGCGCTCAGCGCCCATCGCCTGATGGCGTCGATTCTGCGCGCGCGCGACGCCCAGCAGGCCCTGCGGCGCAGTCCGGGTGACCTGGACGCCGTGCGCGCCCGCCTCGAGGCCCCGGACGGCAGCGTCGATGCGCCGCGCACGCCGCTCGAGCGTGCGCGCCTCGAGCGGCTCGTCGGGCAAGCGCTGCGCGTCGAGAAGCCGGATCGGGCCGCCGCGCACACCGGCCGCGCGCTGGCGGCCCTGATCGGGCTCGACCATCCGTGGGAGGCGGTCGCCTGCCTGCGCGATCTGCATCCGTACGCCGCCGAGCCGATCAACCGCGCGGTGATCCGCGCCGGGGTGGTCCTGTGCCTGCGCCATCCAACGCTGCGCGCGGCGCTCACCCAGGCCTACGAGCGCGACAGCGCGCGGACCGACGCGTCGATCGACGAGCGACTGACGCAGCTGCGCGGCGCGCAGGCGCTGCACACGGCGGCCTCGATCGCCGGACCGGTGACGTGATGGACGATGCATCGGTCGACGACGCGCTGCGGGACGGCACCGGGCCTGCGACCAGCGCGCTTGCGCTCGCGCCCGTCCGGGGCACCGCTCTCGCGCCCTGCGCCATCTGCGGCCGGTCGCGTCAGCCGGGTTCGTCGATGCAGCTGACCGCCCAGGGGATGCCGGTTTGCCTGCTCTGTGCCCACGATCTCGCCACGACCGACGCGCGTCCGCTGCTGGCGGTTGCGGCCCGCGCGGGCGTCGGCGTGATCCACGTCCACGACGTTTCGCCCCTCGGCTGTCCGCCGAGCGCGGCATTCGCGCCGATCCTGCGCAAGCGCGCGGTCGGCGTCCTCAGCCGCAGTCTGGACATCGCCGGCCTGCGCCATCTCGCCGACGCCGCTGCGTCGCGCGCCTGACGCGCCTCGTCGGCCCGCGCGGCTCAGCCGCCGCCGACGACCGTGTCGAGCGCGCGGTCGAGGCGCTCGCGGGCGCGGCCGCCGCCGGCGGTGGGGGAGCCGTCGAGGCTGCTCAGGTCGGCCTGGCTGAGGTCGATCGACGGCGCGAACGCCTGCTCGTGGAAGTCCGCCGCCAGGCGACGCGCCAGATCGCCCGCTTCGTCGCCCGCGCGCGGCTCCGCCTGGGCGCGCGCCAGCACGCTGCCGGCGAGGCCGATCAGGGTCGCGCGCAGGGCGCCGTCGACGCCCTCGAGGCGCAGCTGGAAACCCTCGCCCGCGCGCAGGCGCGGCGAGTCGAGCAGCAGCGACGCCGCGCGCTGGGTCTCGGCG
>JBCCOR010000765.1:0-2437 GCA_039025295.1 Acidobacteriota bacterium | reverse complement strand
TCGACGTCGACGCGCTGCCGCACGAGCGCGCCGCGCGCTACATCGCCGCGCACGCCGGCACGGTGTATTTCCCGCGCATGACGCTCGTCCACGCCGCGGTCGAGAAGCGCTGGTACCACCAGGGCGACGGCATCCGCGATCGGATCATCGCCGAGCGTCCGCCGACGGCGGCGCACATCGAGGCGCATCTGCCCGCGCGGGTGCGCTGGATCCTGCATCGCGAAGACGGCTTCGGCCATCAGATGCGGGTGATGCCCTTCGGTCAGCTCGTGACCGAGAACGATCCCGCGCTGCCCGGGTTCACGCGCTGGCGTCGTCTGTCGGCGGACGCGTCGCCGCCGTCGGCCGCAGCGCCTGCAGCGCCGGACGCACCCGACGATGCAGCGCGCCGAGCAGCGCCAGATAGGCCCGCGGGCTGAGGCGGTACAGCCACCAGCTGAGATGGCTGTAGCCGGTCACCGGGATGATCGCCCGGTTGCGCCGGAGGCCGCGCAGAATCGCCCGCGCGCAGCGCTCGGGGGCGAGAAAGCCCGCGGGAATGCGCGCCAGCATGGCGTCTTTGTCGATGCCGCGGGTCTCGATCGAGGCGAACATCTCGGTGGCCACCGGCCCCGGGCAGATGACGCTGACCCGCACGCCGTGGGCCGCGCCTTCGCAGCGCAGCGACGTCGACAGGCCGATGACGCCGTGCTTGGTGGCGGCGTAGGCGGTGCTCAGCGGCGTCGGGATCAGGCCGCCGACGCAGGCGGTGTTGACGATATGGCCCGCGCCGCGCGTGACCATGCGCGGATAGGCGGCGTAGACGCCGTGGATGACGCCGCGCAGATTGACCGCGAGCATGCGCTGCCAGTCGTCGAGATCGGTGTCCTGCATTTCGCCGACGATCGCGATGCCGGCGTTGTTGAACAGATAGTCGAGCGGGCCTTCGGTTGCCTCGACGTCGTCGACCGCGCGCGCGACCTGCGCGGCGTCGGTGACGTCGAGGGAGAGCGCGCGCGCCGGCGGCGTGGTTGCCGATGCCGCGCGGCCGCGGCCGGCGGCGTGCGCGGTGCTGATCGCGCGCGCGGCGGCGTCGGCGCGGTCGAGGTCGAGATCGGCGAGCACCACGCGCGCGCCGCGCGCGACCAGGACCTCGCCGAGCGCGCGTCCGATGCCGCCGGCGCCGCCGGTGATCAGCGCGATGCGATCGCGGAAGAGGCCGGCGTCCCGCATCGGCTCAGCGTCCGGCCAGGGCCAGGCGGCGGCGCAGACGGCGCTGCGCGCGCGAGGCGTTGTCGGGCAGCGCGTCGGCCGTGACCAGGCTGAGCGAGCGGGGGAGATGCTTGCCGACCACCCAGGCGACGAACTGGCGGTCGAGATCGCTCGCCAGCGCGTCGGTCGCGCGCCGCAGCGAGAGCAGATCGCCGATCCGATTGTCGGGCTGCCAGGCGGCGCTGCGCGCCGCGGCGTCGGCGTCGGCGTCGGGGCGTCCGATCTGCCAGACGTAGAGCGGAATGCCAAGCTCGCGCAGATAGCGGCGCGCGGCCTCGGCGGCGAAGCGGCTTTGGTCCTGCGGCGCCGGGCCGAGCACCAGCAGCACGGCGCGGCGGCCGGTACGCCGGGTCGACGACAGGCCGGCGACGGTGACGGCGTAGGCCAGGGTCTGGCGATCGGCGGTCGGCGGCTCGCGCTCGGCGCGCGCCAGCAGCCACAGCAGGCCGGCGTCGGCGGGCGTGTAGACCGGACTGCTGTCGAAGACGGCGAAGGTGCTGCGCACGCCCGAGCGGTCCTCGGCGCGCGCGCTGAGCAGGCGGATGTACTGCGCGTCGCGCAGCGGGAACGCGCGCCGCAGCCAGTCGTTGCCGGGCGGTCCCTGGGCGAATCCGCCGCGCAGGCGCAGATCGCGCCGCTGCAGGCGGATCAGCATCTCGATCGCGTCGAGCGCGCCGCTGTCGCGCACCACGACCAGCTCGACCGGGCCGCGCTCGACCGCGGCGACGGTGGCCGGCGCGCCGTCGTCGAAGCGCACCAGGCCGTCGAGCGCGGCGACCTTGGGCGTGCGGTTCTCGCCGCCGAGCAGCGGCAGGGCGGTCAGCGCGCTCGCCACGTCGTCGCCGAAGCGTCCACCGACGATGGTTTCGGCCACCGCCTCGACGCCGTCGTCGAAGCGCAGCACCACCCGCAGCACGTGCAGCGCGGCCGGATCGAAGGCCGGCAGCGCGATCGTCGTCGGCGCTTCGACCGCGAGGGGCGCGCCGTCGAAGCGCGCGTCGACCGCGCGCGGCGCGGCGCCCGCCAGGCTTTCCCAGCGCACGCGGGCGACGGCGCCGTGGCGCAGGCCATCGGCGCGCCGCGTGCCACCCTCGATGACGGCGGTGGCGCGGGCGGGCGGCTGCGGCAAATTGAGCCATTGGACGGTGCGATCGATCGGTCGGCCGTCGGCGTCGAAGGCGACCGC
>JBCCOR010000764.1:0-2445 GCA_039025295.1 Acidobacteriota bacterium | reverse complement strand
GCTCTACCGGCTGCCCTACCACTGGTTCCCCGAGGAACGGCTCAAGCGCTTCGAGCGCGAAGAGAAGCAGCGCATCCTCGCCCGGCTGCTCGACGACGCCCGCGCCGACGCGCCCACCGCCGTCGCGCGCCATCTCGACGTCGGCTGCGGCGACGGCCGCTGGACCCACGATCTGCACGCACATCTTCAGCGCCGCGCCCCCGACGTGCGCACCGAGGGCGTCGACTTCTCGGCCCGCGCGATCGGCTTCGCACGCCTGATCTGCCCGCATCTGACCTTTCACGTCCACACTGGCACGTCGCTGCCGTTCGACGACGGCGCGTTCGACCTGGTGAGCGCGATCGAGGTCATCGAGCACGTGCCCGATGACCAAGAGCGCGCGTTCCTGCGCGAGCTGCGGCGGGTGTGCGCAGCCGGTGGCCTGCTGCTCCTGACCACGCCGAGCTGGAACCTGCCGCTCACCCATCATCACGAGCGCCACTACGACGTCGACCGCCTGGTCGACCTGATCGCCGAAGCCGGCTTCCGGGTGATCGGCGTCCGCGGCCAGTCGCGCGCGGTGCGCGGGCGCGGGCGCTGGCTGCGCAAGCGCATGAACTGGATGCCCAAGGTGTGGAAGCTCTGGCGCTTCAGCTACCGCGAGCGGCCGCCGGCGCGCAGCCTCAACCTGATGGTGGTCGCGCGCGCCGCGTCCGCCTGATCCGACGCGCACCATGACCCGCGACCCCGCGCCTCCGCCGCGCGTGCTCTACGCCGCCTACCGCCACGATCCCGACGATCCCGACCGCGCCAGCGGCGCCGACCATCGCTTTGCCAACGCGCTGCGCGCGGCCGGCTTCGACGTCGTCGTCAGCGGACCGCTGACCGGACGCGCGTGGGTCGGCGAACGCCTCGTGCGCCGCGTCCACCGCCGGCTCGGCCTGCGCCACTACACGAAATTTCCGCTCTCGCTCGCCCGCCGCGCGAGCCGCCAGACGCGCGCGGCGCTGGCGCAGCATCGACCCGACGCCGTTTTCACCATGTTCCCGCCGACCGTCGCCTATGCCGATCTCGGCGACGTGCCGCTGATCTACCGCCTCGACACCTGCTTCCGCGGCTGGCACGCGCAGCGGCCGACCTTCAGCGCGCTCGGCCTCGCGCTGGCGGTCGCGGTCGAGCGGCGCTGCTTCGCGCGCGCAACCCGGGTGATCACCCACAGCGACTGGACCCGCGACTGGCTCGTGCGTCCCGCCGGACGCCGCGCGTCGGACGGCTACGGCCTCGATCCGGCGCGGATCGACGTGCTGCCGAATCCATCGGGCCTGCCGGAAGACATCGTGCCCGACGCGGCCGACCTCGCGCGCGACGCGCTGCGCGACGCACCGTCCGCGCGCGGACCGCGGCTGCTCTTCGTCGGCAGCGATCCCGCGCGCAAGGCGCTCGACGTCGCGGTGGCGACGCTCGCGGCGCTGCGCGCGCGCGGTAGCGTCGACGCGCGGCTCACCGTCTGCGGCCTCGCCGTCGACGACGCGCGCGCCGCGCTGCGCGCCACCGGCCTGTCGCCGGATCTGTGGCGCGAGGGCGGACCGGTCGCACTGGTCGGCCGCTTCCGCAAGGTCGTCCCGGCCGAGCGCGCGCGCTACGCCGCGCACTACCGCGCGGCGGATCTGCTGCTGCACCCAGCGCATTTCGATCCGTCACCGATCGTCGTCAGCGAGGCCGCCGCCTTCGGCGTGCCGACCGTCGGCCGCCGCGTCGGCGGCATGGCGACGAGCGTGCGCGACGGCGAAACCGGCGTGCTCGTCCCGATCGACGCCGCAGCCGACGTCTTCGCCGACGCGATCCTCGATCTCTGGCACCGCCCGGCGGCGCGCGCGGCGATGCGCCAGGCGGCGCGCACGCGCTACGAACGGTCGCTCACCTGGACGACCGCGGGGCCGCGCGTGGCCGACGTCGTCCGCACCGCGATCGATGACGCGCGCTGCGCTACACTCCGAGCATGAGTGCCCTCGACCTGCCTGCACCGTTGCGCGACGATCTCCATCCGCTCGAAACCACGGCCGCCGTCGTGCGCCTCGACGATCCCGACAGCCTGCGCCTGGTCGGCGCCGACCGCATCGCCTATCTCAACGGCCGCATCACCTGCGATCTCGCGGCCCTCGCCGCCGGCGCGGGCCGGCTCGGCTTTCTGACCGCGCGCAAAGGCCAGGTGCTGGCCAGCGCGCGGGTGCTCGCCACCGACGACGCGCTCGAGCTCACCCTGCCGGCTGGTCAGGGCGCAGCCATGCGCGAGCATCTCGGCACGTACATCGTCACCGAGGACGTGCGCATCGAGACGCCGTCGCGCGCGACGTTTCTCGTGATCGGCCCGGACGCGCCGGCGTTCGCCGCCGCGCATCTCGGCGTCGATCTCGCCGACGCGGACCCGTACGCCCACGGTCCGGCGACGGGCGCCGACGTCGGCGC
>JBCCOR010000763.1:0-2465 GCA_039025295.1 Acidobacteriota bacterium | reverse complement strand
GGGGGGTACACCGCCGCCTTTCGGGGGTTATGGGGCGGGGTCGCGGCGCGGCGGCGGCCGGCGCGCATCTGGCGCTTCACGCTCTATCGGGCGGCCGCCGCCGCCGCGGGCTTCGACGGCGCGGCCTTCGCGGAAGATCCCGACGCCGAGCTGGCGGCGCTGGCGATCGAGATCGACGGCGGCGCGCAGCAGGCGCTCTTCCGGCGCCACGATCTCGATCTGCCCGGCCGCGTCAACGCCGCCAACGCCCTCGCCGCGGCGCTCCTGGCGCGCGCCGCCGGCGCGCCGCGCGACGCGCGCGTCGGCGGCATGCGCGCGTTCCGCGGCCTGTCGCATCGCCTCGAGCCGGTGCGCCGGCGCGACGGCGTCACCGGTATCGTCGGCGTTGACCACCGCGACGTCATCGGTGGTCTGGCGCGCGAAGAGACGCAGCTTGGCGTCGGCGTAGCGGTCGAAGCTGCCGTGGCGGTCGAGATGATCGGGCGAGAGATTGAGCAGCGCCGCCACCGACGGATGGAAGCGATCGACCGTCTCGAGCTGGAAGCTCGACACCTCGACCACCAGCGTGCGCGGCGCCGCGGCGTCGATCGGCGGCAGGGCGGCCGTGAGCGGCGGACCGAAGTTGCCGCAGGCGACGGCGTCGCGGCCCGTGGCCTGGAGCAGCGCGGCGGTGAGCGCCGTCACCGTGCTCTTGCCGTTGCTGCCGGTGACGGCCACCAGCGCGTGATCGAGGCCCGACGCGCGGCGCGCGTCGTCGAGCAGCAGCTGGCCGAGCTCGATCTCGGCCACGATCGGGCAGCCCGCCGCGCGCGCCGCGGCCAGCAGCGGCCGGTCGAGCGGCACGCCCGGGCTGACCACCACCGCGTCGGTGCCGTCCGGCAGCGCGTCGAGCTCGGCGGTCGTCCACAGCGCCACGCCCTCCGGCGGCCTGAGATCGCGGGGCCGGCAGTCGTCGACCCCGACGACCGCGGCGCCCGAGCGCGCGCGGATCGCGTCGATCGCGGCGCGGCCCGAGGCGCCCAGGCCGTAGACCAGCAGCCGACGCCAGGCGCGCGGATCGGGATCGAGCCGCGGCGCAGCCGACGGACGGTGGGTGTGGGCGTCCATCGTCAGCGCAGCTTCAGGGTCGAGAGGCTGAGCAGCGCGAAGAGCAGGCCCATGATCCAGAAACGGATGATGACCTTGGGCTCCTTCCAGCCGAGCAGCTCGAAGTGATGATGGATCGGCGCCATGCGGAAGATACGCCGACGGAACAGCTTGAACGAGCCGACCTGGAGGATGACCGAGAGCGTCTCCATGACGAAGACGCCGCCGACCAGCGCCAGCAGCAGCTCCTGCTTGGCGAGCACGGCGACGATACCGAGCGCGCCGCCGAGGGCGAGCGAGCCGACGTCGCCCATGAACACCTCGGCCGGATAGCTGTTGAACCACAGGAACCCGATCGACGCCCCGACCAGCGCGCCGCAGAAGATCGTCACCTCGCCGACGCCGGCCAGATGCTGCAGCTGCAGATAGTCGGCCACCACGCGGTTGCCCGCGGCGTAGCAGAAAATCGCGTAGGTGCCGGCGGCGATCAGGGTGGTGCCGATCGCCAGGCCATCGAGACCGTCGGTGAGGTTCACCGCGTTCGACGCGCCGATCAGGATGAACAGCACGAACGGCAGATAGAGCCAGCCGAGATCGAGCACGAGGTTCTTGAAGAACGGAAAGTTCAGCGTCGGATCGAAGGCGAACGGCGGCGGCAGCCGGGTCAGCACGAACGCCGCCGCCACCGCCACGCCCGCCTGGCCGAGGAATTTGGCGCGCGCCGTCAGGCCGAGGTTCCGCCCCATGCGCACCTTGCGGTAGTCGTCGATGAAGCCGACCAGACCGAAGCCGAGCGTGACGAGGAGCGCGATCCACACATAAGGATTGCGCAAATCCGCCCACAGCAGGGTCGCGCCCGCGAGCGAAAAAAGAATCAGCACGCCGCCCATCGTGGGCGTACCCGCCTTGACCTGATGGCTCTCGGGACCGACGTCGCGGATGTTCTGGCCGACCGACAGCCGGCGCAGCGTGCGGATGAACCACGGCCCGAGCACCAGCGAGAGCAGGAGCGCCGTCACCACCGCGCCGACGGTGCGGAAGGTGATGTAGCGCAGCACGTTGAACGCGCCGAAGTGGACGTGCAGCGGGAAGAGCAGATGGAAGAGCATCAGCCGTCGTCCTCCCCGGCGCCGAGCGCCGCGCGCAGGGCGTCGGCCGCGCGCTCCATGCCCACCGAGCGCGAGCCCTTGACCAAAATCGTGTCGCCGTCGCGGCCGAGATCGAGATCGCCCGTGTTGATCGCCCGCGCCAGCGCCGCGGCGTCGTCGTAGGCGCGCAGCCGCGCGGCGTCGAAGCCGGCCCCGCGCGCGCCCGCGAGGACGTCGTCGGCGTGCGCGCCGACCGCGACCAGCGCGCCGAGGCCGACCGCCTGGGCGTGC
>JBCCOR010000762.1:0-2469 GCA_039025295.1 Acidobacteriota bacterium | reverse complement strand
TCGTGGTCGGCGATCGGGTGTTCGTCACCGAGACGAAAGACAAGAAGGTCGAGATCGTGCGCGCCCTCGATCGCGCGACCGGCGCCGAGCTGTGGCAGCAAACCTGGGACGGCGCAATGAAAGTACCGTTCTTCGCCGCGCGCAACGGCGCGTGGATCCGCGCGACGCCGGCCTGGGCCGACGGCCGACTGTTCATCGCCGGCATGCGCGAGGTGCTGGTGGCGCTCGACGACCGCGACGGCCGCGAGCTGTGGCGCATCGACTTCGTCGAACAATTCGACAGCAAGATGCCCGAGTTCGGCTTCGTCTGCTCGCCGCTCGCCGTGCCGGCGTCCGCGGCCGTGCCCGGCGGCGCGCTCTACATCGAGGCCGCCAACGCGGTGTTCTCGCTCGATCCGGCGACCGGCGCCGTGCGCTGGCGCAGCGCGCCGCTGACCGACAGCGACATGATGGCCAACGGCACGTTCTCCTCGCCGATTCTGACCGAGATCGCCGGCCGTCCGCATCTGCTCGTGCAGTCGCGCACCCATCTCGTCGGCCTCGATCCGGGCGACGGCGCGATCCTCTGGCGCCAGCCGATCCCGTCGTTCCGCGGCATGAACATCCTGACCCCGACGGTGCACAACGACACGGTCTTCACCAGCAGTTACCGCAACGGTTCGCATCTCGTGCGCCTGGCGGCGCAGCCCGACGGCTCGCTCGAGGCCAGCAGCGCCTGGACGCACAAGGCCTCGGGCTACATGTCGTCGCCGGTGCGCATCGGCAGCGTGGTCTATCTGCATCTCGGCAACGGCCGCTTCACGGCCTACGATCTCGACCGCGCCGCCAGCGGCGCTGACGACGCGCAGCTTTGGACGTCGAAGCCCGGCTTCGGCGACTACGCCAGCCTGGTGGCGCACGGCGACAAGATCCTGGCGCTGGCCGACAACGGCACGCTCTATCTGCTCCAGGCCGATCCGACCGCGTTCACGCTCCTCGACGAGGCCGAGATCAGCGATCGCGCGACCTGGGCGCATCTCGCCGTCGTCGGCGACGAGCTCTACGTGCGCGAGCTCGACGGCCTGATGAAGCTGCGCTGGACGTCGCCCGCCGAGGCACCTGCGGCCGACGCCGCCGCCAGCGCGGCCCGCTGAGCCCGCGTCAGAGGGCGGCGCCGAGCTGGCCGCGCTCGACCCGGCGCAGCAGCGCGTCGAGGCGCCGGCGCAGCAGCGCGCCGACCGCGGCCGGGCTGAGCTGCTGGATGATGTCGGCCTGGGCCAGGCCGCCGCGGGCGCGCGCAGTCGCGGGATCGCCGTAGATTCGGCGCATCTGCCGCGCCGCATCGTCGATCTGCGGCTCGGCCCAGCGCGCGCCGGCGGGGTAGGGGCCTTCGTCGTCGCGCAGGGTGACCAGGCTGTGGCGCACGGGAAAGCCGTTGCCGGCGTGGAAGAAGTCGGTGACGCCGGCGTAGGCCGTCGCCACCACCGGCTTGCCGAGCGCCATCGCCTCGGCCACGGTCAGGCCGAAGCCCTCCGAGCGATGCAGCGAGACGTAGGCGTCGCAGTGCGCCATCAGGCTGTCGATCGCGTCGCGGTCGGCGTAGCCGTCGACGATGCGGACGTTGGCGCCGTCGGCGGCCGCGCGCAGCGCCAGCAGCGCTTCCGGCGCGAAGTCGGCGTGCGAGGTCTTGATCAGCAGCAGCGGCGTCGGTCCGTCGGCGGGCGTCGGGTCGCCGGCGGCGAAGGCGCGCCGGAACGCCTCGATCAGGCCGTCGGGGTTCTTGCGCGCCCGGTAGCTGAGGAAGTTGAAGAGAAAAAGGAAGACGAACGCGTCGTCGGGCAGCTCGAAGTGCGCACGATCATGCGCCGGCGCGTCGGGCATTTCGATCGGCAGCGGCACCCGCCGCACGGGAATCGGCGACTCGGCGGCGATCGCGTCGAGGCAGAAAGTCGACGGCGTCCACACCTCGTGCAGCACGTCGAAGGCCGGCAGATAGCGATCGGGGAAGCGCTCGAGCTCCCACAGCCACAGGCCCACGCTCAGCCGGCCGCCGAACACCTCCGGCCCGAGATGATCGTGGAGCGGCAGCACCTGATCGGCGTTGGCCACCAGCAGATTGACGTCGTAGGGCAGCGGCGTGTCGGCCTGGACCCGGTCGACGAAGCGCGCGTCGCCGCGCCGGGCGAGCACGTTGAGATCGACGTCGCGCGCGGCACAGGGAATGTCGGCCGCGCGCAGCGCGCGCAGCAGGCCACGCGCGGCCTCGCCCATGCCGGTTTCGGCGCTGAGATAGCCGATCAGGTTGATGCCCGGCCGCTCGACCCGGGTCGGCAGCGCCGGGCGCGGGCGATGGGCAGCGCCGCCGAGCGGTCGAGCCGATGCGGTCGCGCCGGCGCCGCCGCGGCCGAGCCGGGTCTTGAGGGCGCGCGTGCGGGTCGGGCCGATCGCGCGCTTGACCGCGCCCTTGAGCGCGACCGCCGCGGGCGTGCG
>JBCCOR010000761.1:0-2469 GCA_039025295.1 Acidobacteriota bacterium | reverse complement strand
GGCTTCGAGGGCGGCGATCGTCCGCCGTCGCCCGAGTCGCAGGCCGCGCGCACGGGCCCGACCGCGCTCGAGACCGGCCTCTCGACCGCCGATGCCGAGAGCCTGCTGCAGCGGCTGGTCCGCGGCGAGCTGCAGGGCCGCGAGCTCTTCGAGCTGACCTCCGACGCCGCCAAGCGCGTCTTCGGCGAGGTCGAGCTCGACACGACGCACGATCAGGGACCGGCGATGCGTCCCGGTGGCGTCGCGCAGCGGGAGTCGGTCGACGCCAACACGGCCAACGCGGCCGACAACGCCGACGGAGCGAGCGCCGACGCCGCGGCCGATCGGGCAGACGACGCCGCGCGCAGCCGGGGCGGCGGCGGATGATTCAGCGAACCGTCATCGTGTCCGCATTGCGGCGGGCCGTCGTCCCGCGCGGCGTTTGGGTGGATCTCCCCGATCGTCGACGGGAATCGTTCAAAACCTGAATGGAGGTAAGATGGCAGAGATTCCAACCGACAACCCGCCGGCGGACGGCGGTAGCGAGCCGCCGGCGAAACCCGCCGCCGTCAAGCGACCCGCCGCCCGGCGCCGAACGCGCAAACCGGCTCCCCCTCAACCCCCTGCTCAAGATCCACCCCCAACCAAGGAGGTCACGATGAGTGAACCCAACCCGCTCACGTCGGCGGTCAAGGTGGCTGGCGAGGCGTTCGTCGCGCCGGGCAGCAGCCTGATCCTCGACGGCAAGATCGGTCCGGGTGCCCTGCACCTGGTCGGCGGTCTGGCCGCCAAGGCCCTGATCGGCCCGATCGGTCTCTTCCTGGTGGCGGCCAACTCCTACTCGGAGTCGGTCACCCAGAAAGGCCTGATCGCGCACGCCAAGGGCGTCGGCCAGGACGTGGCCAACGCCACGGACGGCGATCCGAACACCTGAGTTCGTTCGTCGGTAGCGGTCCTGCTCGCAGGGTCGCGGATGGCCGGAGCTGCCTCGTAGGAGGCGGCTCCGGCTTTCTCGTGTGGGCTCAGGACCGCCGCAGGATGCGCAGCGCCGCAAGCGCGAGCAGGCCGGCGAAAAGCATCGCCATCGCGCCGCCGCCGACCGGAATCGCGGCCGGTCCGACGGGCGCGGCGCCGCCGCTGCGCGTCAGCCGATGGGCGCGATCGACCGCGGGCAGGTCGTCGCGCACGGTGGTCGTGCCGTCGGGCCAGACGATCGCGATGCGCGCGATCTGCTGCGCGTCGCCGAGGCCGATATGCAGCCGCGCCGGGCTCTGCGAGGCAAAGTGGTTCGGACGGCGCACGACGCGCGTTTGCGCGTCGCCGTCGTCGGTGGTGATCGTGACCTGCGCGCCGAGCGCGTGGACGTTGGCGCGGGCGAGATCGTCGCGCAGATCGAGCTGCACGAAGCGCGCGTCCCGCGCGGCGATCGAGCCCGCGTCGCCGGGCTGGCGCAGGCGGTTGCGGTAGTAGGCCGGCGGGCCTTCGTTGTTGCCGACGATCAGGTCGACGTCGCCGTCGCGATCGGCGTCGAAGCACGCGATCGTGCGGCCCTGGCCGCGGTCTTCAATGCCCGCGGCGATCCCGATCTCGTCGAAGGTGCCGTCGCCGCGGTTGCGGAAGAGGCGGGTGCGGTCGGTGAAGAACTGGAACGCCGGCCCGGCCGAGAAGCCGTTGGTGTGGGCCAGATCGAGATCGCCGTCGTTGTCGAAATCGGCGAAGCACGACGCCCAGCCCCAGCCGCCGTCGCGCACGCCGGCGCGGTCGGTGTCGTCGTAGAGCATCTCGGCCGCGCCGACGCCGCGGTAGAGCCGGTTGCCGCTGACGCCCCAGTTGCCGTCGGGCTGGTCGGGATCGAGGATGCTGCTGACGAACCAGTCCTCCCAGCCGTCGCCGTCGACGTCGCCGACCGCGGCGCCCATGCCGTTTTCGTCGGTGATCACGCTGCGGTCGGTGACGTCTTCGTAGCTGCCGTCGCCGCGGTTGCGGAAGACGAAGCTGGTGCCGAAGTCGCCCGCGACCAGCAGCTCGGGAAAGCCGTCGCCGTCGAGATCGGCGAACTCGGCCGTGAACGAGTAGTCGACGAAGGTGTAGGCGTCGGCGAGGCCGGCGCGGAAGTCGACCGGGGCGAACTGCCCGGCGCCGTCGCCGCGCCACAGATGGTTGGCGTAGATCGGGTTGTTGTCGGTCGTCCAGTGGGCGAGGAAGAGATCGAGATCGCCGTCGCCGTCGTCGTCGCCGACCGCGAACGACCAGGTGTCGCGCGACGACAGCAGCCCGCCGGCGCCGTCGACCTCGTCGTAGCTGCCGTCGCCGCGGTTGCGCAGGAGGCGCGGTTCGGCGCCGCGGATGCCGCCGAGCAGCAGATCGAGATCCTCGTCGCCGTCGACGTCGGCGAACGCCCGCGCGACGAAGCGCCAGGCGTCGAGCGCGAAGCCGGCCGCGTCCGCGACGTCGACGAAGGTGCCGTCGCCCTGGTTGCGGTAGAGCAGC
>JBCCOR010000760.1:0-2471 GCA_039025295.1 Acidobacteriota bacterium | reverse complement strand
TTCTCCGCCCTGGCCCACGTCGACGACGACGAGCTGAACAAGCGTGCCAACGGCGATCTCGATGGCCTGAGCAAGAATGGCGGCAATCCGCTGCCGGTGTTCTCGAGCACCAATCGCGCGCTCAGCGGCAGCCGCCAGGCGGAGAAGACACGATCGCCAGCGGCGGCATCGGGAAAGACACCGTCGTCGCGCAGGATCACCTGCAGCGGCGCCTCGCCCTCATCGGGGCCCATGGCGAAAAAGTCGGTGCGGCCGGTCTCACCGCTCAGGCGCGACAGATCTGCCGCGCTGAGCTGGATCGTCAGGAGCGTGTTGCCGAGCTCCGGCTTCTCCTGGAACTTCTGGACGCTGACGCTCGCATCGGTCGGCTGGAACGAGGGCAGGTCGTTCTTCTCGGCCTGGCTGAAGTGGTTTTGGGCGCCGGCGAAGCCAGCGGTGGTCAGCAGGCCTGCGCAGAGGCAGCTGAGAAGGAGACGACTCGTGGGGCGTGTGCTTCGGCTCAAGATTATGCACTCCGTCAATCATGTGGGGTCGCGTACGGGAAGAAACCGTCGGCCGTGACCCGTCGGCCCGACGCTTCTCGACGATGCGAACGTGCTGCGAGGCGCGTAACAGGGTTCACGCGCGCGCTGCGCTCTGGACGACGCTGCGGCGCTGTGGGCATACAGGCAGCCGCATGGACCGTTGCCGGTCCGCGATCGATCGTTCTACGGGTCTGTGCTGGGTGTACTCGCCGGTGGCGAAAAGGAATGAAATATTGATTGTAATGTATAAGTCTGTCCGGACATTGTCAAGGCGACCTGTCCAAATTTTTGGCAGGCGCTGGTCCATTGCACTGGATCTCGCGCGCAGATCGCACCAAATCGCAACATTTACGGCTGTTGTTCTCCATTAATTTTTGATGAATCAGCGTGTCGGGGTCTCTGTCGAACGTGCCGAGTTTGAATGTTGTTACAATAAAAATTGCAACGAATGTAGGTGTGCCCATCCAGTGAGGGCTGTACCCGCGCCGACGATGGGGTTGGCGCGGCGCGGGCGACCTGGCTGTACCCGTGATCCTGCCGCTGCTGCTGCCGTCGTTGCGCTGCGCGTCGGGTGATCAGGCGGCGAGCGCTCTCCGGCGCCGCGCCGCCGGAATCAGCGGACGACGTCGCGGACGATCGTGACGGTGCGGTCGACGGCGTCGACGCGCAGGGCCTGAACGGCGCCGTCGGGCCAGTGGATCGCGCCGACGACCGGGCCCGTGCAGCTGCCGAGACCGACGTGGAGACGCAGATCGTCCTGCGCGAGCAGGCTGCCGCCACTGCGGACGGTCCGTGCGGGCAGGCGCATGAGCGGATCGCCCGCCTCGCCGCAGCGCATCTCGACGCGCGCGCCGAGGGCGAACGGATCGCCCGGGCCGCCGCGCAGCGTCAGCCGCAGCCAGTGGCGATTGCCGTGGCGCGCCGCGCCGGCGTTCTCGAGCACCTGCGGCCGTCCGTCGGCGGTGGTGACGAGCAGATCGAGCCAGCCGTCGTCGTTCCAATCGCCGACCGCCAGCGCGCGGCTCACCCGCGCCGCGCCGAAGCCGGCCTGCGCCGTGACGTCGACCAGCCGGCCGTCGCGATTCTCGAAGAGCAGATTGGGCTGCGGATAGCCGATGCCGTCTTCGAACCGGTCGATGTTGTCCATCACGTGGCCCTGGGCGACGGCGAGATCGAGATCGCCGTCGTTGTCGGCGTCGAAGAGCTGAACGCCCCAGCCGACGCCGCGCCAGCTGGCCGCGGCCAGCGCGTGCTCGCCCGTGCGGTCGTCGAAGAAGCCGTCGGCGTCGGCGCGGTAGACCGTGTGGGTTTCGTAGGCGTAGTTGGTGACGATCAGCTCGTCGCGGCCGTCGCCGTCGAGATCGCCCAGCGCCTGGCCCATGCCGGCCTCGGCGCGGCCGTCGCGGTTGACCGCCAGGCCGAGGCGCAGCGCGATGTCGCGGAAGTGGCCGCGGCCGTCGTTGCGGTAGACGCGGTTGGCCGTGCCGTCGACCGCGACCAGGACATCGGGCGCGCCGTCGTGGTCGAGATCGTCGACGATCACGCCGAACGCGCGGTCGTCGCGCCCGGCGTGCAGGCCGCGCGCCGCGGCCTCGTCGCGAAAGCGGATCGCGCCGTCCGCCGCGCGCTGCTGGACCCACAGCCGATCGGGCTGGCCGTCGAAGACCAGCGGCCGGCAGTACGACGCGATGCCGCGGGCCGCGTCGCCGCAGGTCGGATGGCGGTCGTAGCCGACGTCGACGTAGGTCGCGACGTAGAGATCGAGATCGCCATCGCGGTCGAGATCGGCGAAGGCGCAGTTGGTGGAGAAGCTGTTGAGATCGGCGAGGCCGACGGCGGCGGTGACGTCGGCGAAGCGCGGGACGCCGTCTGCCGACGGCCCGAGGTTGCGCAGCAGGCGATCCTGGCCGTAGTTGGTGACGATCAGCTCGTCGCGGCCGTCGCCGT
>JBCCOR010000759.1:0-2474 GCA_039025295.1 Acidobacteriota bacterium | reverse complement strand
GTCGGTCCAGCCCGGTTCCGGCATCAGGAGGGCGGCGAGCAGGCGCACGACCGGCGCGGCGTCGGCGCCGTCGGGATGCGGCCGCAGAACCGGCGCGGCGGTTTCGGGCAGGCGCACCGCGACCGCGTCGCCGGTCTCGCCGCGCTCGGCGTCGCACAGTCCGCAGAGCACGCCGTCGGACACCAGAAGATGCACAGCGCCGATCTGAACCGCGCCGGTGAAGGCTGGCGCGTGCAGCGGCCGATCGACCAAGCGATCGATCAGGGCGTCGATCGACTGCTCGGGCAGGGTCGAGGCCGGCCAGTCGCGCACGACCGTCGCCACCCGCTGGGCCGGATGGGCGGGCAGATCGGCGACGGTGGTGACGCTGCGCACCGACGGCATCGGCAGGGTTTGCTCGGCGACATCGTCGAAATCGTCGGCGGCCGGCGTTGGCGAAACGGTGATCGGCGCGGCGGCACCCACCGGCACCGGCGACGCGCTCAGACTGAGCGACAGGAGCTCGGCCTGCGCCCCGGGCGCCAGCGGCAGCAGCGACTGCGCCATCGCCGCAGCGTCGGCGTAGCGCTCGCTCGGATTCTTGGCCAGCGCGCGCTCGATGACGTCGACCAACGCGTCGGGCAGCCCCGGCGCGTAGCGCCGCGGGGCGATCGGCGGCTCGGCGAGGATGGCGTTGGCGAGGGCCATGAAGGTCGTTCCTTCATAGGGCATGGCGCCGGTCACCATGTGGTAGAGCAACACGCCGACGGCGTGCAGATCGGCGCGCAGATCGACCGACTCGCCGCGCAGCTGCTCCGGCGCGGCGAACTTGGGCGTCGCCAGAATGATGCCTTCCTGGGTCTCGACCAGCGACCGCTCTTCCAGGCTCGCAATGCCGAAGTCGGTGACCTTGAGGCGCCCCTCGGCCAGGATCATCAAATTCGCCGGCTTGAGATCGCGGTGGACGACGCCGGCCCGATGGGCGATGCGCAGCGCGTCGAGCAGCTGCAGGACGAGATGCACGGCCTCGCCGACCGGCAGGCGACTGCGGGTTTGCATGCGCGTCGCCAGCGTGTGACCGTCGAGCCACTCCATGGCGAGATAGGGCATGCTCAGCGGCACGTCTTCGTCGAACGCGCGGCCGATCAGGCGCTCGGAAGGCACCGCGACCTCGCCCACCCGGTAGACGGTCGTCACGGCCGGATGCGACAGACGGGCCGCGGCGCGCCCTTCCTGCAGGAAGCGCCGGTGCAACTCGTCGCGCTCGCTGGGGCTGCGCTGCTCCAGCGGACCAAGGCGCAAGACCTTGATCGCCACCGGCCGATCGAGGGCCGGCTCGTGTGCGCGATATACCAAGCCCATGGCGCCGCTGCCGATCTGGGTCTCGACGCGGTAGGGGAAATCGTCTGTCGGCTGGTTGGGAAGCATGATTCTTGGTCGGCCTGCAGCCGGATGGACAGCTCGCGGAGAGAAACGCGTGTCGGGTCAACGATGCTTGTGCCGCGCACCGGGTTACGCGGTCAGAATGATTCGGACGTTCGACCGTCACGCACGCACCGGGTTCTGCACAGACGTTCGACCGCGATAGGCGGTTTGGATCCACCGCTGTGCGCGGTTTTGTCTTGTCTTTGTCTAACCGCCCCTCGGAGGTTACTGCGAAAAACGCAGCGGGTCGAGCGTCACGACGGCGGGATCTGGGTCGAATCGACCAGCGCGCGCAGGCCGGTGCGCCCGGCGGCCGCGTCGTCCGCGGACGGGCACCAGAGCAGCGCGTCGGCCTGCGCCCAGGCGACGATGTCGTGCGAGCCGCGCGGCCGCAGCGGACGCACCCGGACCGTCGCCTCGTCGGCCATCGACCCAACGATCTGCGCCGGCAGCATGCGCGTACGCGGCCCGGGCGGCGGCAGCGGCGACGCGTCCTCGGCCAGCGCGGCCGGGCGCGCGCCGTGACCGAAGCCGTCGGCGAAGCCCATCAGGCGGCGCAGCAGCGGGCGCACGAAGCAGCGGTAGGTGACCATGACCGACGCCGGATTGCCCGGCATGCCGACGATCCAGCCGCCCGCGTGGCGGGCGACCAGCAGCGGTCGACCGGGCTGCAGGCTGATGCGGTGCAGGACGATGCGCGCGCCGCACGCGACGACGGTGTCGGGCACGTGGTCGTGCGCGCCGCGCGACACGCCGCCGGTCAGCAGCAAGACGTCGTCGCGACCGCCGTCGGCGATCGCCGCGCGCAGCGCCCCGGGCGCGTCGGCGACGGCCGGCAACACCCGCAGCGGCAGCCGGAGATCGCCGTCGGCGGTCGCCGCGCGCAGGAAGGGCGTGTGGACGTCGCGCAGCTGCCCGGGGGCGAGCGTCGGCGTGTCGGGCGCCACGACCTCGTCGCCGGTGACCAGCAGAGCAACCGTCGGCGGACGGTGCACCGACAGCGTCGTGATGCCCTGCGACGCGGCCAGCCCGAGCACGGCCGGCGTCACCGCGCGGCCGGCCGCGAGCGC
>JBCCOR010000758.1:0-2475 GCA_039025295.1 Acidobacteriota bacterium | reverse complement strand
GCCTCTTCCCGACCGGCTGCGGCGTCTTCGATGACGCAGCCGGTCGACGTCGTTTGCGCACGCGGCTAAACTCCGTCTGTGACCTCGCGCCCTCCAGACCCCACCGATCTGCCCGATCGCGTCGGCCCGTACCGCATCGAACGGCGGCTCGGGGTCGGCGGCATGGGCGCCGTGTACCGCGCCTACGACGAGCGGCTGGGGCGGCGGGTGGCAATCAAGCGCATCCTGCTCGACGTCAGCGCCGACGATCGCATGCGCGAACGCTTTCGGCGCGAAGCCCAGGCGGTCGCGCGGGTCAACCATCCGGCGGTCGTCCAGATCCACGACATCCTGCAGGAGGCTGACGACGACTGGATCGTCATGGAGCTGATCGAGGGCACGCCCCTCGGCCGGCTGGCGGCGCGCCGCGGGCTGGCGCTCGATCTGACCCTGCATCTCACCACCCAGATCGCCGACGGCCTCGACGCCGTCCATCGCCAGGGCATCATCCATCGCGATCTGAAGATGGAAAACGTCATGGTGACGGCCGACGGCCGCGCCAAGCTGCTCGACTTCGGCCTGGCGAAGGCGCTCGAGCCGCTCGCGCCCGGTGGCGTCGATCTGACGCTGTCGACCGAGGGTGCCGTGCTCGGCACCAGCCGGACGATGTCGCCCGAGCAGGCGATGGGCCGTCCGCTCGATCATCGCTCGGACCTCTTCTCGCTCGGCGTGCTGCTCTACGAGCTGGTCACGGGCGTGTCGCCGTTCCGCGGTCGCAGCCTGATCGAGACCTTGGCGCGGGTGTGCAGCCAGCAGCAAACCCGCGCGCGCGAGCACAGCCCGGCGCTGCCGCTGCCGCTCTGCGATCTGATCGAAGAGCTGCTCGCAAAGGCGCCCGAACAGCGACCGGGCGCGGCGAGCGCGGTGGCCGCGCGCCTGCGCAACCTGCGCAACGCGCTGCCCGTCGATCTGCGCGCGCTGCGGCCCACGCATCGCTTCGAGGACGCCGCGCCGCAGGGCGCCGACGCCTCGGACGATCCCGCCGACGCTGCGGCGCAGGGCGACGCCACCACGGCGATCGCCGACTCGCTCGGGGTCGACAGCCTGTCGGTCGACGACGGCACGCGCCCGCTGCGTCCCTCGGATCTGACCGACGGCGGCGATCCGGCCGAAGCGGCCGAGGCGCCGGTCGACCCCGGCGCCGACGCGATCGCGGCGCCAGCGCCGTCCGCCGTCCTGCCCGCGGGCGCGATTCCGGCTGGGGCGCTCGGCACCGACACGCTCAGCTTTCTCGCATCGTCGACGGCGGGCGTTTTCGTCAAGGCGCTGCTGGTGCTCGAACCGCTCGGACGCGGCCGCCTGCTGCAGGGCCGCGGCGAGAACCAGGCGCTCGACGCGCAGGCGCGCCACGATCGGCTGGTGCGCGATCTGATCGCGCGCTTCGACGGCATCGAGATCGATCGCGCCGACGATTTCCTGCTGCTGTTCCAGCGCCCGTCCGATGCCCTGCGCTGCGCCCTGGCCTACCAGGCCGCGCTCGCTGCGCTTTCGGCCGAGCTCGACGAACCGATGCGCGGCCGCGCGGCGCTGCACGTCGGCGAGGTGATGGTGCGCGAGACCACCTCGGGCGATCAGGCGCGCGGCGCGCGTCCGCACGAGCTCGAGGGCCTGGCGCGCCGGCTGGTGCGCGGCGTCGCACGACTGGCGCGACCGAATCAGATCCTGATGACCCAGAGCGTGCACGATCTCACCCGCCACGCCCTGGGCGAGCACGCCGAGGACGGCGCGCTGCTGCGCTGGAAGGCGCACGGCAGCCATCGCCTGGCCGATCTCGACACCGCCGTGCAGCTGTTCGAGGCCGGCGCGCGCGGCCGAGCGTCGTTCCGCCGTCCCCGCACCGGCCGGGCGCGCTCGGCGACGCTGCTCGCCGTCGCCGCGATCGGCGTGATGCTCGCTGCGCTGGTCGTCTGGCGGCTGAGCGTCGGCGACGGCCAGCCGCTGCTCGCCGGCCTGCCCGGCCTCTCGACGGGGATCGGCGATGCCGCCCGGCCGACCGCGGCGATCCTCGGCTTCGACAACACGTCCAAGAGCCCCGAGCACGACTGGATCTCGACGGCGATCGCCGAGATCATCGCCAGCGATCTCGCCGGCGCGCCCGCGCTGCGCCTGATCGCGGGCGAGACCGTCGATCGGCTGCGGCGCGAGCTCGATCTGGTGCCCGCGTCGCGCCTCGACGACGACACCCTCGACCGCATTCGCCAGAATCTCGGCTGCCGCTACGTGATCCTCGGCTCGTACATCGCTTCACCGGACCTCAGCGACCTGCGCATCAACGTCAACGTCCAGGACACGACCACCGCCGAGGTGATCGCCACCACGCGCAGCAGCGGCCAGCTCAACGAGCTGATCGCCGTGGCGGCGGCGCTGGGCACGGATCTGCGCGACGAGCTCGCCCTCGGCGACTCGACCGCGCAGACCGCCGCGGCGGTGCGCGCG
>JBCCOR010000757.1:0-2479 GCA_039025295.1 Acidobacteriota bacterium | reverse complement strand
GGACCACATCGGGACGATGCGCGTCCCACAGGCGGCCGAGTGCGCGCCCGCGCGGCAGGCCGAAGCGCAGCGCCGGATACATCGGAATCGGCAGACCGGGAACCGCGTGCACGCGCCAGGGCAGCGCATTGAGATCGGGCAGATCGCGCCGCCGCGGACGCACCACGGTCAATCGATGACCGCGCGTCACCAGACCGCGCGCCCAGCGCTCGAGCGTGCGCGCCACGCCGTTGATCTCGGGCGCGAAGGTCTCGGTGACCAGCCAGACGTCGAGCGGGCCGCGCATCGCGGGCGATGCGGCCGCGGCGGAAGGAGCAGCAGCGTGTGTCACGGCTGTCGACCGTAGTGCGGCGATATGAACGCGCGACGCACGCGCGTGAAGCGGTGATCAAGAGGTGGACAAGAGACCGCGCGCGGGCGCCGACGATCCCATCGCGCGCAACACAGTAGAATAGGCGCATGAAGCCCCCCGACATCATCCGCCTGACGCCGGGCAAGCGCGTTCTCTTCCTGACCAAAGACCCGGATCTGATCCGCCGCCAGCTGGCCGGCGCGCTCGATCTGACGCTCGACGACGTCGGCGTCGACGACCTGCTCGACGACATCAACACCGATGTGATGACCCCCGCATGGGTGTGTTTTCAGCATCGACCGGAGGACATCGCGCGCGAGGCCTACGCCGGCCTGACCGTCGACGGCAAGCGCCTGATGCCGCGCGACGCCCTGCGCGACGCCGGCTTCGAGGTGATCGTCTCGGGCCTGCGCAAGGGCACGGGCAGCTCGCGCGAAACCGCCGTGCAGGCCGAGAAGTGGAGCGGCATCCGGATCGCGATCGCGGCTTCGTTCGCGCCCATCCACGCGCGCAACAACATCAACCAGGGCGTGCTGATGGGCGATCACGCCCTGCTGCGCCAGCTGCAAGACGGCGAAGGCGTGCCGCTCGACGCCTTCTGCGACGGCTACGACCCGATCACCCAGCTGATCATCCGCCACGGCGGCCTGTTCCCGTTCGCGCGCGCGGTCGCCGCGGGCGAGGTCGAGATCCCGACCCACGGCACCGGAGCGCGGCCGATGACCATGGCCGAGAAGGTGCTCGCCAACCATCTGCTCGGCGACGCGGAACCCTACGTCGCGCCGGGCGACGCGGTGCTGGTCGAGGTCGACGGCGGCTACAGCCACGACTTCACCTCGGCGCAGGTGCATCACTTCCTCAGCGAGGCCTACGGCGACGACTACACCATCCGTCATCCCGAGCGCTTCGCCGCGTTCGAGGACCATCTGGTCTACGCCGACGACGTCAAGCGCTTCCGCCCGTTCCTCGGCAACGTGCAGACCATGCGCGATCTGCAGCGCGCGTTCCAGGCCCACACCGGCGTGCGCGACTACCTCGCCCGCGACGGCGTGTCGCCCGGCATCTGCCACGAGGTGGCGCGGGTCGAAATGGTCTCGCCCGGCGATTTCATTCAGGCGACCGACAGCCACACCTGCATGGGCGGCTGCAACAACGCCCTCGCCTGGGGCGTCGGCGCCACCGAGTACGCCAACCTGATCTACAGCGGCTTCACGCTGGTCGAGGTGCCCGAGTCGATCCGCTTCGAGCTGGTCGGCGCACTCGAGCCCAACGTCACCGCCAAGGACGTCATGCTGCACATCCTGCTGCACCACGCGCGGCCGCAGCACACGCTCAACCGGGTGATGGAGTTCACCGGCCCGGGCGTCGCGACGCTGTCGATGGACGAGCGCGCGACCCTGACCAACATGGCGACCGAGTGCTCGGCGCGCGGCGCGATGATCGTCGCCGACGACGTCACCTGGCAGTGGTTCGACGAGCAGCGCCCGCACGCCGATCGCAGCCGACTGCGCGCGCGCGCGGTCGCGCCCGACGCCGACGCGGTCTACGCCGGCGGCGTCCACGTCGTCGACCTCGCCGCGATCCCGCCGATGATCGCCCATCCCGGCGATCCCGACCGCGGCATTCCGTCGGATCCGACCAACGGCCTGCGCATCGACGAGATCGGGCAGCCGGTCGCGATCGACATCGCCTACGGCGGCAGCTGCACGGCGGGCAAGGAAGACGACTTCGTCTTCTACCACCGGGTGGTGCGCGAGGCGCTCGACGCTGGCCACACGATCGCGCCGGACGTGTCGTTCCTGATCCAGTTCGGCTCGGCGCAGGTCGAGCGCTGGGCGCACGAGGCCGGCATGGTCGACGATTTCGAACGCGCCGGCGTCACCCTGATCAAGCCCGGCTGCGGCGCCTGCATCGGCTGCGGACCGGGCGTGTCGGAGACGTCCGAGCAGGTGACGGTCAGCGCGATCAACCGCAACTACAAGGGCCGCTCGGGCCCGGGCAAGCTCTACCTCGCCTCGCCCCTCACGGTTGCGGCCTCGGCCTTCACCGGCACGATCACCGCCTACGAACCCGGCATGTTCACGCGCGCCGCCAGCGGCTGAGCGCCATCCGATCCGTATCCGTCCG
>JBCCOR010000756.1:0-2482 GCA_039025295.1 Acidobacteriota bacterium | reverse complement strand
TCGCCTCGGCCCTCGATCTCGGCCTGATGAAGCTCGGCGCGGTGATCAGCCGCGGCACGGTGCGCGATTTCGCCGATCTCTATGCCCTGACGCGCCATCTGCCGCTGGGCGCGATGCTCGACCGCGCGCCGGAGAAGTTCGGCCACGTGCGCGATTTTCCGCTGCAGGCGCTCAAGGGCCTGAGCGACGTCGCTCAGGCGTTCGACGGCCCCGATGCCCAGCCGCCCGCATCCGACGCGCCGCTCGCTGGCTACCGCGACGCCATCACCTGGGGCGCGGTCACGGCGTGGATCGACGACGACGTGCGCCGCATCGTGCGTGCCCAGCTCGCCCTCGACGCCGCGGCCGACGCCGATGCCGTGCAGCGGAGCGGCGACGCGTGAGCGAGCTGCTGATCACCGACATCGCCGAGCTGGCGACGCCGCGCGGCCGCGCGCCGCGCAAGGCCGACGACCAGGGTCGGATCGCGCGCGTCGCGCAGGCCGAGGTCTTCTGTCGCGACGGCCGCATCGCCTTCGCCGGGCCGGCAGCCGACCGTTACCGCGCGGTCGGCGCGCTGCCCGGCGTGCGTCGCCTGAGCGCCGCGGGCGGCACCGTCGTGCCGGGTTTCGTCGACGCGCACACCCATCTGCCCTGGGCCGGCGACCGCGCCGACGAATTTCTCGCCCGCATGGCCGGCGCCGACTACCGCGACATCGCCGCCGCCGGCGGCGGCATTCTCGCCACGGTGCGCGCGACCCGCGCCGCCAGCGAGGCGGAACTGACCGACAACGTTCGCCGTCGGCTCGATCGCATGCTCCGCTGGGGCACCACCAGCGCCGAGGTCAAGAGCGGCTACGGCCTGGCGCTCGACGCCGAGCGCAGGCAGCTGCGCGCATCGGCCGCGGCGGCTGAGGACCACGCGATCGAGATCACGCCGACCCTGCTCGCCGCCCACGAGACGCCGCCCGAACACCGCACCGCGCCCGATCGCTGGATCGACGAAATCGTCGACGCGATCATTCCTCAGATCGCCGAGGACGGCCTCGCCGCCCACTGCGACGTCTTCTGCGAGCACGGCGTCTTCGACGTGCCGTCGTCGCGGCGGGTGCTCGAGGCCGGACGCGCCTACGGCCTGCGGCCGCGATTGCACGCCGACGAGTTCGTCGACAGCGGCGGCGCGCAGCTCGCGGCCGAGATCGGCGCGGTCTCGGCCGATCATCTGGTGGCGGTGAGCGACGACGGCATCGCCGCGCTGGCGTCGGCCGGCGTGATCGGCGTGCTGCTGCCGGCGGTGAGTCTCTTCGTGCGCGCCAAGGGCTTCGCGCCGGCGCGTCGCCTGATCGAAGCCGGCGTGCCGATCGCGCTCGCGACCGACTGCAATCCCGGCTCGAGCCACACCGAGAGCCTGCCGTTCATCGCCGCGCTGGCGGTCTTCCATCTCGGCATGACGATCGAAGAGACGCTCTGCGCGATCACCCTCAACGCTGCGGGCGTGCTCGGCCGCGCCGACGAGATCGGCAGCGTCGAGGTCGACAAGCAGGCCGATCTGGTCGTGCTCGAAGGGCCGAGCCTGGCGTGGCTGGCCTACCATCCGGGCGTCAACCCGGTGCGGACGGTGATCAAGCGCGGCCGGGTCGCTGCGGCCGCGCACGTCGCGTCCGAGACCGCCGACTGAGCCCGGCGCGCGGCGTCGACTCAGTCGTCGAGCGCGCGCACCTGGGCGATCAGATCGGTCGTGGCGTGGTCCTTGGGATCGCCGACCAGCGCCGTGCGTCCGCCGTAGGCGCGCACGATCGGGTATTCCGGCACGCGCTCGGGCGCGCCGTAGTCGGTGCCCTTGCAGTGGACGTCGGGCTGCAGGCGTTCGAGCAGCGGCCCGGGCGTGTCGTCGTCGAAGATCACCACGTAGTCGACCGGGCGCAGGCCGGCGAGCATCTCGGCGCGCTCGTCGGCGGGCACGAGCGGCCGGCCGGCGCCCTTGAGCCGGCGCACCGAATCGTCGCCGTTGAGCGCCACGATCAGGGCGTCGGCCTCGTCGCGGGCGGCCTGCAGATAGCGCAGATGGCCGACGTGGAGCAGGTCGAAGCAGCCGTTGGCGAAGGCGACCGTGCGGCCGTCGGCGCGCAGCCGCGCGACCTCGGCGGCGAGACGGTCGGCGTCGAGCACCTGCCCGGCGCGCGTCGAATGGCTCATGCGCGATCTCCGGTGCGCGGCGGGAAGTCGGCGGGGCGCGGACGCCGGCTGATCGTCGGCGTCGGATCGACGTCGATCGCGTTGTGCAGCTCGTTGCGGCTGAGCGTCGCCGTGCCCATCTTCATCACCACCACGCCGCCGGCGTAGTTCGCCAGGCAGGTCGCCTCGAGCGGCGTCGCGCCGGCGGCGCAGGCGAGGGCGAAGGTGCCGATCACGGTGTCGCCTGCGCCGGTGACGTCGGCCACCTGATCGGTGCCGTGCACGGCGACGTGGGCCGCGCCCGAGCGCGCGAAGAGCGACATGCCCG
>JBCCOR010000755.1:0-2482 GCA_039025295.1 Acidobacteriota bacterium | reverse complement strand
TCGCGGTCGACGACGCGCCGACAGCGTCCGCCGCGGCGGTCGTCGACGACCGCGCGATAGCAATCGTCGGCCTGGCCTGCCGCAAGCCCGGCGCCGATGATTCGCCCGCGTTCTGGCGCCTGCTGCGCGACGGCGTCGAGGCGATCCAGCAGCTCGATCGCGCGACGCTGATCGCGGCCGGCGTGCCCGAGGCGGTGCTCGACGATCCGCACTACGTGCGCGCCGAGGCGACGATGGCCGACGTCGACGCCTTCGACGCGGCGTATTTCGCGATGAGTCCGCGCGAGGCGCAGATCACCAATCCGCAGCAGCGCGTCTTCCTCGAACTCGCGGTCGACGCGCTCGAGGACGCCGGCATCGATCCCGATCGCTTCGACGGGCGCATCGGCGTCTACGGCGGCTGCGTCGAGAACCTCTACATGCTGCGCATCCAGCGCGCGCCCGAGGTGCTGGCCGCGGTCGGCGCGTTCCAGGCGTTCATCGGCAACCGCTCCGACTACCTGACCACGCGCGTGGCTTACAAGCTCGGCCTGACCGGGCCGGCGGTCAACGTCCAGACCGCGTGCTCGACCTCGCTGGTGGCGATCCACGAGGCGGTCGAGGCGCTGCGTCAGGGCAGCTGCGACGCCGCCCTCGCCGGCGGCATCTCGATCGCCGATCGTCAGCCGCGCGGCTACCGCTTCCAGCCGGGCGGTATCTTCTCGCCCGACGGCCACGTGCGCGCCTTCGACGCCGCGGGCGCCGGCATGATCCGCGGTCACGGCGCCGGCCTGGTGGTGCTCAAGCGCCTGGATGACGCGCAGCGCGACGGCGACGCGATCCGGGCGGTGATCCGCGGCACGGCGATCAACAACGACGGCCGCGACAAGATCGGTTTCACGGCGCCGAGCGTGGCGGGGCAGACGGCGGTGATCGCGGCGGCCCAGGCCGACGGCGACGTCGATCCGTCGACGGTGAGCTACGTCGAGGCGCACGGCACGGCGACCCAGCTCGGCGATCCGATCGAGCTGACGGCGCTGAACCAGGCGTTCCGCGACGGCGGTTCGATCGCCCAGGGCACGGTCGGCATCGGCTCGGTGAAGACGAATATCGGCCATCTCGACGCGGCGGCCGGCGTGGCGGGCGTGATCAAGACGGTCCTGGCGCTGGAAAACGAGCTGATTCCGCCGAGCCTGAACTACCGCGTGCCGAATCCGTCGCTGCCGCTCGACGATTCGCCGTTCCACGTGGTCGACGCGGCGACGCCGTGGCCGCGGACGGCGGCGGAGCGCGGGGACGCGGGTGCGGACGACGATCTGCTGGCGTCGGTGCCGCGGCGCGCGGGCGTGTCGTCGTTCGGCATCGGCGGCACCAACGCGCACGCGGTGCTCGAGGCGGCGCCGTCTGCGGCGCTCGCGGATGTCGGCGACACGGCGAACGACGGCGTTGGCGGCGCGCACTGGCTGCCGCTCTCGGGCCACACGCCGGCGGCGCTGGCGCGGCGCGCGGCGGATCTGGCCGACTGGTTCGACGCCGAGGACCGTTCGGCCGATGCGCTGGCGCAGGTGGCGCGGACGCTGCAGCGCGGTCGTCGCCAGCTGGCGCATCGGCGCGTGGTGATCGCGCGCGATGCTTCGCAGGCGGCGGCGGCGCTGCGCGACGTCGGCCATCCGTCGGCGATCGTCGGCCGGGCGGAAACGCTGCCGGCCACGGCGTTCCTCTTCCCGGGCCAGGGCACGCAGCATCCGCACATGGCCGTCGGCCTCTACCGGCACGCATCGACCTTCCGCGACGCCCTCGATCGCTGCCTCGACGGCCTGGCGCCGCATCTCGGCGGCGGCGTCGATCTGCGCGCGCTGCTCTTCCCGTCGGCGAATCCGATGACGGCGGCCGAGGCGCTGCGCGACACCGCGCTGGCGCAGCCGGCGATCTTCGCCGTGTCGTACGCCTTGGCGCAGCAGTGGCTGGCGTGGGGCGTGCGGCCGGCGGCGCTGATCGGCCACTCGATCGGCGAGTACGTGGCGGCGTGCGTCGCCGGGGTGTTCGAACTCGAGGACGCGCTGCGTCTGGTGGCGCTGCGCGGTCGGCTGATGGCCTCGATGCCGGCGGGCGGCATGCTGGCGCTCGCCCTGCCGGCCGACGACGCGGCCGATCAGGCGCTGCGCTTCGGCCTCGATCTGGCGTCGGTCAACGGCGCTGCGGCGTCGGTGGTGTCGGGTCCGCACGCGCAGATCGCGGCCCTGCGCGACGCGCTCGCGAGCGAGCAGCCGGATCTCGACGCGCGCCCGCTGCACACCTCGCACGCGTTCCACTCGTCGATGATGGATCCGATCCTCGACGCCTACCGCGCGGCGGTGTCGTCGGTCGCGCGGCGCGCGCCGTCGCTGCCGCTGATCGCGAACGTCACCGGCACGTGGATGACCGACGCCGAGGCGGTCGATCCGGACTACTGGACGCAGCATCTGCGCCGCGCGGTGCGCTTCCACGACGGCCTGTCGACGCT
>JBCCOR010000754.1:0-2484 GCA_039025295.1 Acidobacteriota bacterium | reverse complement strand
CTGGAGCGCGGCGAGCTGGCGCGCGAAGAGATCCTGCATCGCCTGAATCTGCTGCGCCATCAGCGCGGTCGCGGCGTCGCCGCCGGCCGCGGCGGACGGCACGTGCATCGGCATTGCGACCGCAGACGGCGCTGGGGCGACCGCGGACGGCGCTGAGGCGACCGCGGACGGCGCTGGGGCGACCGCGGACGGCGCAGGTGCATGCGGCGCGACGTGCGCGGCCAGCTGCTCGAGCGTGCCGAGATCGTCGAAGAACCGGCGCAGCTCGATTTCGACGCCGTAGTTGCGCTGGATCGCCTGGCGCAGGCGGACGATCAGCAGCGAGTCGAGGCCCATCTCGGCCAGCTTGCGATGCGGATCGATCTCCGACGGCGCGAGCCCGGTGACCTTGGCGAGCAGGCCGACGAGCGCGTCGCGCGTCGCGTCGACCGACGGCGGACCGGCTGCGGCCGGGCCCGCGGCGGCAGGCGGCGCAACAGGCAGCGCGATCGCGGCGGCGGGCGATGCGACAGGCAGCGCGGCGGCGCCTTCGGTCGCGACGGCCGCGGGCCGCGCGCGCAGATGATCGAGCGTCGACAGATGCGCGCGGCTGCGCTGCCCGGCCGGCTCGATGCCGCGCTGCGCGCGACCCGTCCGTCGCACGCGCGGCCGTCGCGCTATGCCGTTGTCGACGCACTGTCCACGCTGGGCGACGGCGCGGCGCTCGACCGCGCGGCGCTGGCGGCGCGCGTCGACGAGACCGCGCCGGTGCGCCGACGCGTTGCACCGCGCACCGCGCGCGAGCGCGCCCTCTGCCAGCTGTGGCAGGCGGTGCTCGACGCGCCGGCGGTCGGCGTCGACGACGATTTCCTCGATCTCGGCGGCCACAGCCTGAAGGCGGTGCAGATGCTCGCCCGCGCCGAGGCTGAACTCGGCCTGCGCTTCGCGCTCGACGATCTCTTCACCCATCCGACGATCGCCCAGCTGGTGCAGCTCGCCGAGACGCGCGGCGACGCCGACCGCGCGGCGCGCGCGCCGATTCCCGCGCTGCCGCCGCAGCCGGCGTATCCGGCGTCGCGCAACCAGATGCGCCTGTGGACGCTCGACCAGCTCGAAGACGATCTGATCGCCTACAACATCGCTTTCGCGATCTCGATGCCGACGCCGGTCGACGCCGACGCGCTCGCCGCCGCGATGGCCATCCTGACGGAGCGCCACGCCAGCCTGCGCGCGCGCTTCGCGGCCGACGACGACGGCCGTCCGCAGGTGCGGATGGACGACGTGCCCGCGGCAACGCCCGAGATCGTCGCGCTCGAGGACGCCGACGCGGCGGCGGTGCGCGCCCACGCCGAGCAGATCGCGGCGCGGCCGTTCGATTTGGCGCGCGGGCCGCTGTGGCGGGTCGCCCTGCTGACCCGCGCGAGCAGCGCCTGGATCGTCTGCTGCCTGCACCACATCATTTCCGACGTCTGGTCGCTCGGCGTGTTCACCCGCGAGCTGCTCGCCGCCTACCGCGACGCCGCCGCCGATCGGCCGATCGCGCTGCCGCCGGCGCCGCGCGTGCAGCCGCAGGACGTCGTCGCCTGGCGCCAGTCGCCCGCGCAGCAGGAGCGGATCGCGCGCGACGTGGCGTATTGGCGCGACGCATTGGCCGATCTCGATCCGCCGGTGACCTATCCCGAAGACCGGCCGCGGCCGGCCCGGCAGACCCACCGCGGCGCGTCGACCGGCTTCGTGCTCGACGCCGCCGAGGCCGAGACCGTGCGCGCGCTCGGCCGCGCCCACGGCGCGACGCTGTTCATGACCGTCGTCGCGCTGGTGCAGAGCCAGCTGCAGCGGCGCAGCGCGGCAGCCGGCACCGCCGCCTGCCGCGAGGTGGTCGTCGGCTCGGTGATCGCCGGGCGCGAGCATCCCGACACGCGCGACCCGATCGGCTTCTTCGTCGAAAACCTCGCCCTGCGCGCGCGCTTCGACGATCCCGATCTCACCGTCGCCCAGCATCTCCGGGCGACGCGCGCCGCGACCCTCGACGCCTTCGCGCACGCGTCGGCGCCCTGGGATCGGGTGGTCGAAGTCCTCGACCGGCCGCGCGATCCGCGCCGCAACGCGATCTTCGACGTGATGATCGTGATGGACGATCGCGACGACGTGCGCGCGCTCTCGGCCGAGCACGGCGTGGCGGTGCTCGAGCTGGAGACGCCGACGAGCCAGTTCGACGTCACGTTCTACGTCACCGACGCGCCCGATGCGATCCGCGTCCACGTCGTCTACAACACCGATCTCTACGACCGCGCGACCATCGATGACGTCCTCGCCGAGCTGCGCGTCATGCTGCTCGACGCCGCCCGCGACGCCGATCGCCGCCTGGTCGATCTCGGCCGCGGCAACACGCTGTCGACCGCGTCGGATGCGTCCGACGCCGTCTCGATCGCGCCGTCGCATCATCAGGCGCGGCTGTGGTTCGTCGACCGCTTCGAGGCCGGCACGCTCTATCCGGCCGGCCCG
>JBCCOR010000753.1:0-2488 GCA_039025295.1 Acidobacteriota bacterium | reverse complement strand
GTCGCGGTCATCGAGCCGTTGGGGCGGTAGAAGAGTTCCATCTTCGGGCCCGTCTCGACGATCGAATGCCGAATCTGCACCCACGCGCCGCCGTGGGCGGCACTGGGCTTGACCGCCGTGACGCGGTGGAGTTGGTCGTAGTCGTACGCGATCTCGAGGCCGGCGGCGTCGCGCTCCGACAGCACGACGCCCGACGGGTCGACCGTGCGATCGAGCAAATACCAGTCGGCGCCCCGGTATTTCGATTTGGTGCGGACGCCGTGCTCGTAGGTGTGGTCGATCGTCACCTCGCCGCCGGCGGCGAGTTCGTCGAGCACGTGCTGGGGCAGGTTCTTGAACGGGTTTTCGTACTGCGGGGGCTCGGCGGCCGTCAGCGGCAGCGCGACAGCGACGGCCAGCAGGACGATGGCGAAGATCGGCGGGGGAAGACGGGTTCGAGACATGAGGCCCTCCTGGAAACGAATGTGTCTCTACTTGACTAAACGGTTCCAGGAGGACGAATCCCAAAGTTCAAAAGCAGATTTTTTGACAACGCTGGCCAAGGCGCCGCGCGACAGGCAGATCAGCCGCCGCTGCCCCCCGCGCCGCCGTCCTTCTCGTTCAGGATCTGCGGATCGTGGCTGGTCAGCAGCTCGCCGCTGATTTGATCCTCGATCGTGATCTGAAAGCGGATCACCAGGCTTTCCGCGCCTTCGTTCTGGTTGCGGTTGAGCACGTAGAGGCGGTCGTCCTCGAGCGTGGTGAGCTCCAGCTCGATGCGCTGATACGGATCGATGGTTTCGCCGGCGGTCTTCATCGCGCGCCACAGGCGACGGTTGCCCGCGGGGAAGAAGCTGATCGCCTCGAAGCGCCAGTCGGTCTGCTTGGCGTCGCGCACGAAGTGGATCGGCTGCTCGGCGCTGGCCGCGATGGTCAGCGAGTCGAGGCGGTCGAGGCCGACCCAGACCGAGTCGAGGCCGTCGAAGGTGATTCCATCGCCGTCGCTGTCGTAGCCGACGGTGATCGTGATCGGTGACTGGGTGTTGGAGGATTCGTTCGCGGTCATGGTGGTTCTCCTGAGCTGGAATCCGCGATGGATGGATGGAGAAGATGCGCCGCGTCGGCGGCGAGGCGGGTGATCCGGACGTCGTCGGGACGCGTGCTCAGCAGCGCGTCGAGCGCGGTCTGGACGGCGCGCAGCTCGGTGCGCGCGTCGGCGTCGAGCGCGTCCCGCGCCGCCGCCCGGGCGATGCGCGCGCGGGCCAGGCTCAGCTGCCAGGTGACCTGCGTGGCGTCGCGCGCGACCAGATCGCGATGGATCGACACCGCGCGATCGAAGGCGTCGCGCGCGGCGTCGTCGGCCCCGGCTGCAGCGAGGGCGCGGGCGACGTCTTCATAGCTGATGCCGAGCTCGTGCGCCCACGCCGCGTTGTCGGGATCGCGCGCGACCAGCTGGGCCGCACCGGCAAGATCGGCGCGGAAGTGGTTGAGCGCCGCGTCGATCTCGCCCTGGATCAGCGCGAGATCGCCGAGATGGTTGTGGATCGTCGCCACGTGGCGCGTGTGGCGCGCGTCGTCGGGATGCGCCTCGGCCAGCGCGCGATGGCTGGCGAGGGCGTCGACGTAGCGCGCGCGGGCGTCGTCGAGCCGGCCCTGGCCTTCGAGCACGCTGGCAAGCTTGCTGTCGAGATGCGCCAGCTGCAGCTGCAGCGCGTCGCGCGACGGCTCGGGCGGCAGGTCGCGCCCGTCCGCGTCGTTGCCGGACGCGTCATCGTCGCCCGCCGCGGTCGTCGATAGCTCCGGCGCACTCAGGCGCAGCAGCCGCGCGACGATCGCGCGCGCCTGCTGCAGCGCCTCGAGGGTGGCGTCGAGGGCGTCCTGCGCTTCGTGGACCGAGGCGAGGTTGCTGTGGGCATAGGCCAGCTCGAGCTGCCACGCGGCGCGGTCGGGCGCGCGCGCGACGAGCTGGCCGGCGAGATCCAGGTAGGCCTCGAAGGCGTCGCGCGCGCGGTCGAAGCGGCGCTGGCGATAGTGCACGTAGCCGACCCAGTAGTGGCTTTGCGCCAGGCCGAAGCGGCGGGCGTCGTCGTCGGGACGGCGCGCGACGAGGTCGTCGGCGAGGGCGAGCGCGCGCTGAAACGCGTCGATCGCCTCGGGCAGACGACCCTGATCGAGGCGCACCGCGCCGATCTGGGCGAGCGCCTCGGTGCGGCGCAGCAGCTCGCCGTCGGAGAGCGCGCTCTCGGGCACGCCGGCGAAGTAGGCCATCGCCCGGTCGCCGACGTCGTCGAGGATCGCCAGGCGGCCGATCGGCTCGAGCTTTCGGCGCAGATCGCCGAGCATGAAGTCGATCAGCCCCTCGGCCTGCGCCTGGCGCTGCTCGGCCGCGCGCCGCGCGACGTGGGCCTGCGCCGCGAAGATCGACACGATCAGGAGCGTGACCGCGGCGACGCCGCTCGCCACCGCGAAGCGCCGCCGCCGCCGCTGGGCGCGCGCGAGCGCCCGCCGG
>JBCCOR010000752.1:0-2489 GCA_039025295.1 Acidobacteriota bacterium | reverse complement strand
GTGCTGGCGCCGGTGAGCTTCGCCCAGCTCAACCTCGTGCCGCTGCTGCCGGCGTTTCTCGCCGCCCAGCCCGATGTGTCGATCGATCTGCAGCTGACCGACGCGCGGCTCGATCTGGTCGAGCAGCGCGTCGACGTGGCGATCCGGCTCGGTCCGCTCGCCGATTCGAGCTACGTCGCGCGCCGCCTGGCGCCGATGCGCTCCCACGTCTGCGCCAGCCCGGCGTATCTCGCGCGCCGCGGCCGTCCGGCGACGCCGGCCGACCTCGCCGATCATCCCTGCCTGCTGCTCGACATGCCGGGCTTTGGTCGGCGCTGGCGCTTTCGTCCGCGGCGCGATGGTGCGGAAGCCGATGAGACGCAGGTCGACGTCGGCGCGTCGCGGATCACGACCTCGAACGCGATCGCCCTCAAGCAGTGCGCCCTCGCCGGCCAGGGCGTGATTCTGCAGGGTGGCTGGATCGTCGGCCGCGAGCTCGCAGAGGGCACGCTGGTCGATCTCTTCCCCGATCACGAGGCGACCGCCAGCCATTTCGACAACGCCGCGTGGTCGCTGCGCCCGGCGCGCACCCACGAGCCGGCCAAGGTCGGGGCCTTCCTGGCGTTCCTGCACCAGGCGTTCGCCGACGGCGCGCCGTGGGCGCGATCGGACGCATCCGGCGCTTGACTCTCGAGCCGCTCGAGACTTTATTCTGATCGTGGGTCGGCGGAATGCACCGCCGATCCGAACGGCGCGCTGCGACGTTGGTGCGAGGACCATGTTCAAGATCGGCGACTTCTCGAAGATTGCACAGACCCCCGTCAGCCAGCTGCGCTACTACGCCGACATCGGGCTGCTCGAGCCGGCTGAGGTCGATCCGTTCACCGGCTATCGCTACTACCGCGCCAGCCAGCTGCCGCGGCTCAACCGGATTCTCGTGCTCAAGGAGCTCGGGTTCAGCCTCGACCAGATCCGGCGCGCGCTGGCCGACGACATTGCGGCCGACGAGGTGCGCGGCATGATGCGCATGCGCAAGGCCGAGATCGAGCGCTCGCTCGACGCCGAGGTGCAGCGGCTGCGGATGATCGAGGTGCGGCTGCAGCAGATCGAGCATGAAGACGACGACGTCGACGACGCGGTGGTGCTCAAGGCGGTGCCGGCGCAGCGCTTCATCGGCCTGCGCGAGACCTTCGCGCAGCTCACCGACACCCTGCCGGTGGTGCAGGAGATGCTCCGGGTGCTGCCCGGGCGCCTGGGGCCGCGCCTGGGTGCGATGACCGCCATGCTGCACGGCTCGTTCACGCTCGAGAACGCGGACATCGAATTCGGCTTCACCGTGCTGGCCGATGCGGACGACGCGGCGACGCGCATCGCGCTGCCGAGCGCGCGCCAGCTGACCATGCGCGAGCTGCCCGCGGTCGAGACGATGGCGACAGTCGCCCGCGTCGGCAGCTTCGAGAACAACTGCCGCAGCTACGGCGCCCTGGGGCGCTGGGTCGAGCGCAGCGACTACGCGATCGACGGCGTCGCCCGTGAGGTGTTCGTCCAGCCGCCGCGGCCGGGCTGCGAGGACGAGACCGTGGTCGAAATCCAGGTGCCCGTGCGCCGCGCCCGATCGCCCGCGCTGCCCGCCTAAGCCGCTTTCTTGCCGAGTCACTGTTCAGCCGCGCACCCCTCTGCGGGTGCGGACGGCACCCGTGCGTCCATCGGGCGCCTTCATCCCAGCGTTCGGACCGCCGCGCGCGGTGCGGACCCAACGTGCAGGAGATTTCCCATGCTTGTTTCGATCGTACGCCGCGTGACCCTCGACGCCTCCGCCGACGCTGCCTGGCGGGTGATCGCCGAGCAGTTCGACCAGGTCGACCGCTGGGCGAGCGACGTCCACCGCGCGACGTCGCGCCCGGGCGCTGCCGCTCACCCTGCCGCCGCAGACGCGCCGGTCGCCGGCCGCGCCTGCGCCACGCCGCTCGGGCCGGTCGAGGAATCGATCGTCCTCTACGACGCGCAGACGCGGACGCTGGCCTACGAGGCCGAGGCGCCCGATATGCCGTTCTTCGTCCGCGGTTTGCGCAACCGCTGGACGGTGACCGAGATCGACCGCGGTCGCACGCAGGTGCAGACGCGCGTGACCGTCGACCTCATGGCGCCGTTTGGCTGGGTCATGGGGCCGCTGATGAAGCGGCAGATCGGCAAGCTGCTGTCGACGGCGGTCGATGATCTGAAGGTCTACGTCGAGACCGGTCGCCCGCATCCGCGCAACGGCGCCGCGGCGGACAGCGCGCAGCGCGCGGCCGCCTGAGCGCCAACAGCAGCGCCCCGACGCTGCCGTGCCGTCAGGGCACGGGGGCATCGGGGCGCGATAAAGAATAGAATAACCGACCGATCAGTGATCGGTCAGTGATCGATCGACCGATCAGGGACAGGTACTGAAAGCTGACGTATCGAGGACCGTTTCTGCGGTCCGGCCGAGGGGGTTGGCGTAGGTCCGGAACGCGTCGGTCTCGGTGTCG
>JBCCOR010000751.1:0-2495 GCA_039025295.1 Acidobacteriota bacterium | reverse complement strand
TCGTACGCGGCGAGCGCCCGGCGCAAATGCCCGGCGCCGACGGCGACGTTCGGCGGCTGATGCATCGAAATATGGCCTCCCGGCACGGTGTGGATCTCGAAGCTGCCGGCGGCGAGCGCGATCCACGCCCGCTCGGGATGCGCCGGCTCCTGCGGCCCGCGCAGGCTAGCACGCAGGAAGATCAGTCGACCGTCGTAGGGCGCGGGCGCATAGCGATGCATGGCGGCGGCGTGGGCGTGCAGCACGCGCCGAGCGCGCGCGAGCGCCTCGGGCGCCTCGGGCGCGCCGCCGTGGAAACCACCCGGGCCGTCGACCGCAGCGTCGGCGCGGGCCGCCGCCGACGCATCGGGCGCGGGTCCGGACGGCGGCAAATGCCCCGGGCCGTAGGTGTCGAGCATCACCACCGCCGGCGGCGCATGGCCCTCACCGCGCAGGCGCTGGGCCATCTCGTAGGCCACCATGCCGCCCATCGAGCTGCCGCCGAGCACAGGCGCCGGCGCGGTCGGCAGGCGATCGCGCAGCAGCGCGAGATAGGCCGAGGCCAAGTCTTCGATCGACGCGCGCGGCAGCTCGCCCGCGTCGAGACCGCGCGCGCGGAAGGCATAGACCGGACGCTCCGGGCCGAGCGCGCGGGCCAGATCGCGGAAGAAGTAGACGTTGCCGCCCGCCGGATGCACCAGCACCAGCGGCGCGCGCGACGCGTCGCCCGGCTGCAGGCAGACGAGCTGCGCGCCATCGGCCGCCCGATCGACCGCGTCTGCGCCGTCGGCAGCCGCCGCATCGTCCGCGTCCGGCGCGCCGCCTGCGCGCCGATCGACCACGTGCGCGGCCAGCGCGGCGATCGTCGGGTGATCGACGAGGAAGCTGGGTGCGAGCGCCACGCCGAGGGCACTCGACAGCTGGGCACCGAGGCGAACCGCCATCAGCGAACTGCCGCCGGCGTCGAAGAAATCCTCTCGCCGGCCGACCGCGCGGCCCAGCGCCGCCGCCCAGACGTCGGCAATCGCGCGCTCGACCGGACCGTCGGGCGGCTCGAGCGCCGACGCCTCGACCGCAGGCACCTCGACCGTAAGCGCATCGTCCGCGATCGCCTCGCTCGCGGCTGCGTCGGGCGCGCGCAGCCGCGGCGCGTCGTCGGCCTCGACTTGCATCGCCGGCGCATCGTCCATCTCGACCCAGTACGACGCGCGCTCGAACGGATAGGTCGGCAGATGCAGCGGCGCACCGCGGCGGCCGTCGGCCGGATCGGGCAGCGCGACCGCAGCGCCGCGCACCCACAGCCGGCCGACCGCGTCGAGCAGCTGATCGACGTCGGCCGCGGCAGCGATCTCGACGTCGTCGCGCTGACGCGCGCGCGGCAGCGACGCGATGGCGCGACGATCGCCGCGTCCCGCGTGCGCGCGCACGAAGCTGCTCAGCACCTGACCCGGCCCGACCTCGAGCAGCTGACACGCCGGATCGGTCAGCAGCGTCGACAGGCCGTCGTGGAAGCGCACCGCGCGGCGCAGATGCTGCGTCCAGTAGTCCGGATCGACCGCCTCGGCGTCGGTCATCCACGTGCCGGTGGCGTTGGCGATCAGCGGCAGCGACGGCGCGCGCCGCGCGACCGACGACACCGCGTCGCAGAACGCGTCGAGAATCGGATCCATCATCGACGAGTGGAACGCGTGTGAGGTATGCAGCGGGCGGACGTCGAGCGCGGGCTGCTCCGTCGCGAGCGCGTCGCGCAGCGCGGCGATCTGCGCGTGCGGCCCCGACACCACCGACGCCGCAGCGCCGTTGACCGACGCCAGATCCAAGCCGAAGCGCAGCGCCTGAGCCGCCGCGTCGTCGGCCGGCAGGGCGAGCGCCAGCATGCCGCCCGCCGGCATCGAGGCCATCAGCCGGCCGCGCAGCGCAACCAGCCGCAGCGCGTCCTCGAGCCGGAACACCCCGGCGACGCACGCCGCCACGTACTCGCCGATCGAGTGCCCGAGCAGCGCCGTCGGCCGCACGCCCCACGCCAGCCACTGCTGCGCCAAGGCGTACGACACCGCAAAAATCGCCGGCTGCGCGACACGGCCCTCGCGCAGCCCCGCGGCCGCCGTCATCGGATGCGCCGACGGGAAGAGCAGCGCGCGCAGATCGACCGCGTCGTCCAGATGCGGCGCCAAGCCGTCGAGGCAGCGATCGAGCGAAGCGCGGAAGGTCGGCGCGTGCCGATACACACCGACGGCCATGTGCGGATGCTGCGTGCCCTGACCCGGGAAGAGGAACGCCGCTGCTGCTGGCGCATCCACCCGACCGACGATCGCCGACGGATGGCCGACGTCGCGCAGCCCCGCCGCGGCCTGCGACGCGTCGCGCGCGATCACCACGCGCCGATGCGCCAGCTGGCGCCGACCGCGCTGCAGCGCCCGCGCCACCTGCGCCAGCGCATCGGCCGAACGGTCCTCGGCGTCGAACCAGTCGGCCAGATCCGCCGCGCGCCGCGCCAGCGCCGCCGGCGTGTGGCC
>JBCCOR010000750.1:0-2496 GCA_039025295.1 Acidobacteriota bacterium | reverse complement strand
CGCCTCAGCCGAAACCGGAGCCGCCGAAGCCGGCGCCGACCGCGGCCGCCGAGAAACCCGCGCCGACGCCGCCGAAGGCCGTGACGCCGCGCCCGGCCGCGCCGACCTCGCCGCCGAAGCGCAAGGGCATCGTGCGCGGCAACCCGCTGGGGGCGTCGAGCAGCGCGACGGTCGGGGTCGAAGATCCGAATTTCACCTACGGCTACTACCTCGATCGGGTGCTCGCCGCGATCAGCGAGAACTGGGTGCGCCCGCCGGTCGGCGGCGGACTCGACGAAGCGCTGCTCGCGTTCCGCATCCTCGAAAACGGCCAGATCACCGAATTGCGCCTGGCGACGTCGTCGGGCTCCGACGCCTTCGACCGCGCCGCGATGCGCGCCATCGAAGCGTCGACGCCGCTGCCGCCGCTGCCGCGCGGTTACAAGAAGGACTACCTCGGCATCCAGCTCGTCGTGCGCTGATGCCCCGACTGGAGATCATCATGCTCGTCCGCCTCTCCTCGCGCGTTCTCGCCGCAGCCGCCGCGATCGCGCTCCTCCTCGGTCCTGCGGCGCTGCGCGCGCAAGATCCCGCGCCGCCCGCCGGCAGCGACGGCGAAGACGTCCGCCTGGTGCTGAGCGACGGCAGCCGCAGCCTGCTGCGCCTGGCGATGCCGACCGCGGTCTACGATCCGTCGCTGGGCGGCAGCGGCGCGCTCGCCGAGGCGGCGCGCGAGGCCGAGCAAACCCTGCGCGACGATCTCGAATACAGCGGCATCTTCCGCATCCAGGGCGCCGACGAGCTGTCGGTCCTGACGCTCACGGGCAATGCCGCCGGCGATTTCGAGCAGTACCGCTCGCTCGGCAACGAGCTCGTGCTCTACGTCACCTTCAAGGCCGAGGACGGGCGGCTGGTGCTCGAAGGCCGCATCTACGATCTGCCCAGCGGCCAGTCGGTGCTCGGCAAGCGCTACCGCGGTCAGCCGGATCAGGCGCGCCGGGTGGCGCACACCTTCGCCGACGCGATCATCCTGCAGTTCACCGGCCGCTCCGGCATCGCGCGCAGCTCGATCGCCTTCCACTCCGACCGCGACGGTCATCAGGAGATCTACCTGATGGACTACGACGGCCGCAATCAGCGCCGCATCACCGGC
Source organism: Acidobacteriota bacterium (assembly GCA_039025295.1). Lineage (GTDB taxonomy): Bacteria > Acidobacteriota > Thermoanaerobaculia > Multivoradales > J023 > JBCCOR01. The sequence continues at coordinate 1,364 of JBCCOR010000750.1, read as the reverse complement.
CATCGCTCGACCTCGGGCTTCCCGGCCTGGAGCCCGACCGGCGACGCGATCGCCTATCTGTCGTACTTCACCACCACGCCGACGGTGTACTACGTCGACGTTGCCTCGGGCGAGAAGATCGAGGTCTTCGGCGGCGGCAGCTTGAATCTGGCGCCGGCGTTCTCGCCCGACGGCCAGCGCATTGCCTTCGCCCACGCGCAGTCCGACGCCAACGTCGACATCTACCTGTGCGACCGCCGCTGCCAGAATCCGCAGCGGCTCACCCGCACCGGCGGCATCGACACCAACCCGGCCTGGAGTCCCGACGGCCAGCGCATCGCCTTCACCTCCGATCGTTCGTCGCGCCGTCCGCACGTCTACCTGATGAACGCCGACGGCTCGAACGTCCAGCGGATCTCGTTCGAGGGCAACTACAACGACGGCGCCGCCTGGCGGCCGGACGGCAACGCGCTGGTCTACGCCAGTCGCCGCGGCAACAAATTCCGCGTCGTGCTCACCGATCTGGTCAGCCTCGAGACGACGGTGCTCACCAACGGTCCCGACAGCTACGAGAGCCCGTCGTTCTCCCCCGACGGCAAACACGTCGTGTTTACCGCCAAGCGCGGACCGCGGGCGCAGATCCACGTCATGCGCGCCGACGGCAGCGGTTGGCGCCAGCTCACGCACGACGGCAACAACCACGGCCCGGATTGGTCCCCGCTGCCGGATTGAACCGGACAAGGTCAGGTTGCGAGTGCATCACGCCTCTGCTACATTTCGATCGCGAACTTGACCGCAACGCGCTTCCTTTGCGGGTGTTTTCACCGCTCGGATCCACCGGATCTTTCGCGCTGATCGCGATGGCCTCCACGATCGTCCGATCGGCCCGCACACCCGCGGCGCGCTCGCCACAGGCCTTTCCTTGATCTCATAGAACCCTCATCACCTCACCTTCGCAACGCAGAACACCCAACGGAGATCGTAGAACCGATGAAGATGGACCGGAAATGGATTGCCTGGGCTGTCGGTACCGCCGCCTTGCTCGCGCTCACCGCCTGTGGCCCCAAGCAGGAGCCGGTGACCACACCGCCGCCGGCTGAGCCGACACCGGCGCCCACCGAAGTGGAGCCGCCGCCGGCGCCGTCGCCGAACCGCGACATGCAAGAAGAACCGCGTCCGGTCGACATCGAGACCCTGCAGCGCGAGCTCGAGCGCAGCGGCGTGATCGGCGACGTCTTCTTCGAGTTCGACAGCTACGAACTTCGGGCCGAGGCCCGCGAGCGGATCGCGCGCAACGCGGAGTTCCTCAACGGCGCCGACGGCCGTGAGCTCAAGGTGCGCCTCGAGGGCCACTGCGACGAGCGCGGCACCAACGAGTACAACCT
>JBCCOR010000749.1:0-2502 GCA_039025295.1 Acidobacteriota bacterium | reverse complement strand
TCAACCGCGACGGCGAGACCGGCCTGGTCGTTCCGCCCGCCGATCCCGACGCAGTAGCCGACGCGCTGCGCAGGCTGCTCGGCGACGACGCGCTGCGCGCGCGCTTCGGCGCGGCCGGACGGCGACGCGTCGACGCGCACTTCACCGTCGACGCCATGGTCGACCGCGTACAGACGATCTACGAGACGGTTTGCTCAGAGGCGGTCGGCGACGGCACGACGCGGCGCGCGCGCTGATCGACGACCACGTTCGCCAAGCTCTCGCGCAGCGGCACCGACGGCGACCAGCCGGTCAGGCCGCGCAGGCGCGTGAGCGACGGGCGACGGCAGGGCGGATCCTCGAAGTCGGGACCGTAGACCGCGGCGTAGGGCACGAAGCGCAGGCGCTCGTGGACCGCGGTCGGATCGGCGTCGGCGTCGACCGTCTGCACGATCTCGCGCGCCAGCTCGGCGATCGAGATCTCGCGGTCGCTGCCGACGTTGATCGCCCGACCGGCGGCCGCCGGCACGTCGGCGAGGGCGATCAGGGCGCGGACGACGTCGCCGACGTCGCAGAAGCAGCGACGCTGGGCGCCGTCGCCGTAGACCGTGAGCGGCTCGCCGGCCAGCGCCTGCCCCACGAGCCGCGGCACGACCATGCCGTAGCGGCCGCGCTGGCGCGGCCCGATGGTGTTGAACAGCCGCATCGCCACGGCTTGCACGCCGCCGCGCCGATGATGGGCGAAGGCGAGATGCTCGGCCGCGGCCTTGGTCACGCCGTAGCTCCAGCGCGGCACCTGGGTCGAGCCGAGCACGCGATCGTCGTCCTCGGCGAACGGCAGCCGCGCGCCGCGGCCGTAGACCTCGGAGGTCGACGCCAAGTGCACGGTCGCACCGCGGCGGGTCGCGGCCGCGAGCACGGCGCGGGTGCCGAGAAACGCGCTCTCCATGGCGTTGGCCGGATCGTCGAGCACGCGCGCCACGCCGACCGTCGCCGCCAGATGGAAGATCACGGTCGCGTCGGCCAGCGCGTCGGCCACGGCGTCCGCGTCGCGCACGTCGCCGCGCACGATCCGCAGCGCCGGATGCGCGTCGACCCGCGCGAGGTTGGCGCGGCGTCCGGTGGAGAAATCGTCGAGTACGGTGACCGCAAGCTCGCGCGCGAGCAGCGCTTCGACCAAATGGCTGCCGATGAAGCCCGCACCGCCGGTGACCAAAACCTGCTGCGCACGCGACAGCGCGTGAAAGTCCGCCGATGTCATGCGCGGCATTCTGTCATTCCTCGTCGCGATCCTGCGCGCCTGTCCGCCGCCTGCCCGACCGGCCGGCGACGCGACGGCGCGGCCCGATCAGCCGGCGACGGCGTAGACGACCACCACCGCCAGCAGCGACGCCGTCATCTGCAGCAGGCCGAGCGCGGCGACGGCGCCGGCCGAACCGAGCGGATCGCTGGCGCCGGCGACCTCGGCGTCGCGCCGGCGGATCGCGCGCCGCGCCAGCCGGTGCGAGAGATGGTCGGTGCCGGGCGTGGTCAGCGGATTGACGCCGCGCCGCAGGCGCGCGATCACCACCGTGCTCGTGTCGAGCAGCGGCACCGCCGCGAGCAGCAGCGCCATCGCCAGCGGCCACGCCGACGACGACGGCGCCGATCCGATCGCGCCCGCGTCGGGCGTCAGCGCGCACACGCCGAAGCCGGTCAGCAGGCCGAGCGGCAGGCTGCCGGCGTCACCCATGAAGAGCTTCGCCGGCGGCGCATTGTGGCGCAGGAAGCCGGCGCAGGCCGCGGCCAGGAGCGCGCCGACGACAACTGCCACCGGCATCTCGAGGCGCAGGCCGCAGGTCAGGATGCCGAGCGCCGACGCGCCGACGACCGAGGCGGCGAGACCGTCGAGGTTGTCGAGCAGATTGACCGCGTTGGTGATCGCGACCAGCCACAGGAGCGTCGCGACCGGCTCGAGCATCGACGGCAGGAAGGGCAGGCCGAGGCGGACACCCGCCATCACCAGCGCGCCGGATGCGGCCAGCTGCACGCCGAGCTTGACCGCGACGCCGAGGCCGCGGCGGTCGTCCCACAGGCCGGCAACCAGCAGCAGCGCCGCCGCCGCCAGCACCGGCGCGAGCGCGCCGAGTCCCCACAGCGCCCAACCGCCGAGCGCCGCGAGCAGCGGCCCGTGGATCGCCAGGCCGCCGAGCAGCGGCGTCGGTGCGGCGTGCGCTTTGCGCGGCGCCGGACGATCGACCAGGCCGACGCGCGTCGCCAGCCGCGCCATCGGTCCGCACAGGCCCGACGTCGTCCACAGCACGAAGAGAAACGTCATCGCCAGGCCGGCGTAGGGCACGAGCGCAGTCGCCGGGCCAGCAGCCTCCGGCGCGGCGGCGGCCGCCGGATCGGCGGCGACCAGGGCGGCCAGAGGCAGGGCAAACCATGAACCGATCATCGGTTGATCCTATGCGCACTGCTACACTCCACGGGTATTTACCTTTCCCCGCGACCCGGCCTCGTCGCCCACCCCCCCCCACCCAG
>JBCCOR010000748.1:0-2509 GCA_039025295.1 Acidobacteriota bacterium | reverse complement strand
GCCGGCGCGCGTCAGGCACGCGCGCGCCGCGTGCGCGCCGAGTGCGGCCGCCGTCAGCGGCGCGAGCGCGCCGCCGAAGCGTCCGATCGGCGTGCGCACGGGCGCGCACAGATAGACCGGCTCCGCCGATGGCGTCATACCAACCTCAGCGGCCGGCGAAGGCCGGCTTGCGCTTCTCGACGTAGGCCGCCAGGCCCTCGCGCGCGTCGCTGCTCTCGAACAGGCGCTGCTGCAGCTCACGCTCGATCGCCAGGCCGCTCTCGAACGGAATCTCCCAGCCGCTCTGGACCGCGCGCTTGATGTGGCCGGCCGCCTTGGCCGCCTTGTGCGGCGGGCAGAGCTTCGACGCGAAGTCGTGCACCTGGGCGTGGAAGTCGTCGATCGATTCGGCCGCGAGCACGCGGTTGACCAGGCCGAGCTCGTGGCCCTGCTCGAAGGTCAGCAGCTCGCCGGTGAGCATCAGCTCGATCGAGCGGCTCTTGCCGAGCATGCGCGACAGGCGCTGGGTGCCGCCGGTGCCGGGCAGCACGCCGAGGTTGATCTCGGGCAGACCGAGCTTGCCGGCACCCTGGCGCGCCAGGCGCAGATCGGCGGCCATCGCGATCTCCAGACCGCCGCCGACCGTGTGGCCGTTGAGCGCCGCGATCACCGGCTTCGGCGTGTGCTCGAGGCGGTTGAGGGTCTCGTTGGCGTGCAGGCAGAAGTTGTACTTGTAGTAGGGGTCGGAGGTTTGGAGCATCTGGATGTCGGCACCGGCGCAGAAGAACTTCTCACCCTTGCCGACGACCACCAGCACGTGCACCGCCTCGTCGAAGCGGGCGCGCAGCACGGCGGCGTCGATCTGCCGCATCATCTCGTGGGTGTAGGTATTGGCCGGGGCGTCGTCGAGGGTCAGGTACGCGACGCCGTCGCGCACGTCGTAATGCACCAGGGTGGCAGCCTCGCTCATGGGCAAACTCCTGTAGAAAGCGATGGTCGAATGCGTCGCACGCAGGGCAGGGCGCTGGCGCCTGGGGGCGTGCGCGACGACGCAGGGCGGTCGCACAGCGACCGCACCGATGGATGGTGGATCCGGGTAGATGAGAGACGCCGAAGCGGCGAACCCGCGCGGGACCGCGGGTGGAATCTCCAGGATTGTCGCACACCCGCGGGCCGGCGACCAGCGCGCGCGACGGCTTCGTGCCGCGGGACGCTCACGGATCGTTGGCCGAGCCGCGGGCGCCGGTGCGGCTGGTCAGCGGGCCGTCGGGATCGTCGAATTCGTCGAGATCGTCGGACTCCTGCAGCCAGCGATCGTCCTCGAGCGTGTCGTCGTCGATCGCCGACAGATCGGCGTCGAAGAGATCGCGATTGGCCTCGTACTCGGCCTCGAGCCGGGCGCGCTCGATCTCGGCGCGGGCGTCTTCCTCGGCCCACGCGACGGCGAGATCGTCGTCGTCGTCGAGGGACGTGCCGTCCGGCCGCTGGCGCATCATCTTCATGATGCTGTGGGCGAAGGTGATGCCGCTGCTCGGTCCGTGGAAGTCGGCGAGCTTGTCGCGCCAGAAGCGCACGTCTTTCGGACCGCCGTCGTCGATCGGCATCGCCGCATCGGCGTCGTCCATCGGCGCGTCCTCCTCCGGTGCGTCGAGGCCGTCGTCGAGCCGGGCGAACGCGTCGGTGTCGTCGGGGCCGGCGGGCGGCAGACCCGCCGGCAGCCCGTCGTCGGGCACGATGCCGCGGCAGCGCCGCGCGGCCCAGCCGAGCTCGACGCGCACGGCGCGCAGCAGGCGATCGTCTTCGGCGTCGTCGAGGGCGTCGTACTCGCCGTCGTACTCCTCGAACACGCTGTCGCCGGCGGCCGTGCGCGCCTCGCGATCGCCGCTGTGGCGATCGACCAGCTCGATCAAGCGCTCGACCCGGCGCTGGGCGCGCAGCAGCAGGCGCTCGTCGAGGGCGTCGTCGTGGGCCGCGGCGAGCAGATCGCGGAACAGGCGCTCGAGATGACGATCGCGCACGATCGCCGTCAGCCGCGGCCGCTGCACGGCGTCGCGCAGCGCGCCGAGCAGGGTGGCGACCAGCGCGGGCGGCGCCGGGGCGCGGCCGTCGCGCTGATGGAGCCGGGCCAGATCGAGCGCCACCACCGCCGCGCGCAGGCGGTGGCCTTCGCGCAGCATCTGGCCGCGCGAGCGGCGCAGATGCTCGCGCGCGGCGCGCAGATGACCGCGGCGCAGATCGAGTCGGCCGCGCAGGGCGCGCAGCGTCGACGCCAGGCGGCGGCCGGCGTGCGCGTCGCGCTCGCGCAGCGCGTCGAGCAGGCGCGCGGCGACGACCAGCTGGCCGCGCGCGATGCAGGCGCGCGCCAGATCGCAGCCGATGGCGAGGTCGAGCCGGGGCGCGTCGACGGCGCGGCCTCGCCATCGGCTGCGATCTGGCGCGCGCCTGCATCTCGCGCGGCCAGCTGGTCGTCGCCGCGCGCCTGCTCGACGCGCTGCGCGAGCGCGACGCGCACGCCGGCCGCCGCCTGGCG
>JBCCOR010000747.1:0-2511 GCA_039025295.1 Acidobacteriota bacterium | reverse complement strand
GCGGGGTCGGCGTCGAGCGTGAAGACCGGTTCCGGCTCTGGCGCTGCGGCTGCGGCGCCGCCGGCCACAATCGTTGGGTCGTCTTCCATGTCGAAGGTCGCGACGCTGCGCTGCGCGGCCTCGGCCGGCGCCGCGATGGCAACCTCGGCGGCGGGCGCGGGCTCGGCGGCCGCGGGCTCGGCGAAGATCGCCGCTTCTGCGGCGCTGGCGGCGGCCGCGGCGGCGATCATCTGCTCGGCGCGCTGCAGCAGGTCCTGCGAATCGAACGGCTTCTTGAGATGGTCGTCGGCGCCGCAGCTGGCAGCGCGCTGCTCATCGAACGCTTCGAAGGTGCCGACCATCAGCAGCACCGGTACGCTCGGGAAGCGCGCCTTGGCCTGCTCGCACACCGTGTAGCCGTCGGTGCCGGGCATGTGGACGTCGGCGATCACCAGGTCAGGCGTGAGACCCTCACCGAGCTTGGCGAGTGCGGCGTCTCCGTCGCTGACCGACACCACCTCGTAGTCCTGGTCCATGAAGGTCAGCTCAACCACCTTTTGGATGGTCACGCTGTCGTCTGCGAGCAGGAGTGTCTTGGCCATCGCCCCTCCGTTCGGGTTCGGTCGTCGGCAAGCCGGGGTCGGATTGCGTCGAAGACAAGTCGGTTGCGCGGTACGCTAGCACCGGTGCCAGGCGGAGTCAAAGCGTACGCTGCGCTGAGGGTTAGGGACCGGCAGCGGTTACAGATTGCGGCGGTAGGCGCCGCCCACGGCGTAGAGCGCGCCGGTGATTTGGCCGAGGCTGGCGCAGGTGACCGCTTCCATCAACGCGTCGAAGAGATTGCCGCCGTCGCGGGCGGCCTGCTGGAGCGCCGCGAGCGCCGCCGGCGCGCGTTCGGCGTGCGCGGCGTGGAAGTCGCCGAGGCGCGCGATCGCGTCCCGCTTCTCCTCGGGCGTGGCGCGGGTCAGATCGACGTCGCGCGGGATCGAGGCCGCCTCTGGCGTCTTGGGCAGGAAGGTGTTGACGCCGATGATCGGCAGCGTACCGTCGTGCTTGAGGCGCTCGTAGAGCAGCGAGTCTTCCTGGATGGTGCTGCGCTGGTACTGCAGCTCCATCGCGCCGAGCACGCCGCCGCGGGCGGTCAGGCGATCGAATTCGGCGAGCACCGCCTCTTCCACCAGGTCGGTCAACGCCTCGATCACGAAGCTGCCCTGGATGGCGTTCTCGCAGAAGGTCAGGCCGAATTCCTTGTTGATGATCAGCTGAATTGCCATCGCGCGCCGCACCGACTCCTCGGTCGGTGTGGTGATCGCCTCGTCATAGGCGTTGGTGTGCAGGCTCTGGGCATTGTCGTAGGTCGCGAGCAGCGCCTGCAGCGTGGTGCGGATGTCGTTGAACTGAATCTCCATGGCGTGCAGGCTGCGCCCGCTCGTCTGGATGTGGTATTTCAGTTTCTGGCCGCGCGGTCCGGCGCCGTAGCGGTCGCGCATCGCCACCGCCCAGATGCGCCGCGCAACCCGACCGATGACGCTGTATTCCGGATCCATGCCGTTGCTGAAGAAATATGACAGCGAGGGCGCGAAGGCGTCGACGTTCATGCCGCGGGCGCGGTAGTACTCGACGTAGGTCAGGCCGTTGGCGAGGGTGAAGGCGAGCTGATGGATCGGGTTCGCCCCGGCCTCGGCGATGTGGTAGCCGCTGATCGAGACGCTGTAGAAGTTGCGCACCCGATGGTCGATGAAGAACTGCTGGACGTCGCCCATCATGCGCAGCGCGAACGGCGTCGAGAAGATGCAGGTGTTCTGCCCTTGGTCTTCCTTGAGGATGTCGGCCTGGACCGTGCCGCGCACGCGCTGGAGGGCGTCGGCGCGGATCGCGGCGTAGGTGTCGTCGTCGAGCAGCGCGCGCACGTCGCGCCAGTCGGCGCCGCGCACGGCGTCGGGCTGCAGCGTCTCGGCCTCGGTGATCGCCAGCTTGCCCTCGCGCATCAGGTGCAGACGGCACTGCTGGCGGATGGCGGCGTTGAAGAAGAACGCCAGGACGGTCGGCGCCGGACCGTTGATGGTCATCGACACCGAGGTGGTCGGCGCGCACAGGTCGAAGCCGGCGTAGAGCTGTTCGGCTTCGTCGACGCTGAACACGGAGACGCCGCTCTCGCCGATCTTGCCGTAGATGTCGGGCCGCTCAGCCGGGTCTTCGCCGTAGAGCGTGAGCGAGTCGAAGGCGGTTGACAGGCGCTTGGCCGGCTGGTCGGCGGCGAGCAGATGGAAGCGCTGGTTGGTGCGCGCCGCCGAGCCTTCGCCGGCGAACATGCGGGTCGGATCCTCGGCCTGACGCTTGAACGGGAAGACGCCGCTGGTGAACGGGAAATCGCCCGGTGCGCCCTCGGTCAGGCGCCGACCTTCCAGGAGTTCATCTAAAACGCAGACATCCACCAGCAGTGCCGTCTTCACATGATGCGAGAGGGCAAGCTGGCGATCACCAACGCCGAGACGCTGCAACCCGACGCCGTGATCGGCGACGACTGTCGCG
>JBCCOR010000746.1:0-2517 GCA_039025295.1 Acidobacteriota bacterium | reverse complement strand
GTCGATCTCCTCGCCGTCGATCAGGCGCATCGCCACGAACGGGCGCCCGGCTTCCTCGCCGACCCGGTAGACCTCGCAGATCCCCGGATGCTGCAGCTGCGCCAGCGCGCGCGCTTCGCGCAGCAGGCGCGTCTTGAGAGCAGGATCGTCGAAGCGCAGGTACTTCAGCGCCACCTCGCGCCCCAGCGCCGCGTCGTAGGCGCGGTAGATCTCCGCCGTGCCGCCCGCCGCCAGCGGCACCGCCGTGCCGTAGCGCGGCGCCTGCGCGGCGTCGGCCTGTGCGGTGTCGCCGGTGCGCTTTTCGGGGTTCATGTGCCCCGTATCCTATCGGCTCTAGCCGCTGGGTCGCACGATGCTGGGTGCCGCGGGCGTCAGCGCCTTCGACGCCAGGGCGAGGCGCAGCATCTGCGCATCGTGGCGCAGCCATCGGCTGTTCGCCAGGCGCGCGGCGGCGATGCGCTCCACCGCCGCAACGTGGTCGGCACGCGCGGCCGGATCGTCGCGGCGCAGGGCCGCATCGAGCAGGTGCAGTCGGGCGCGCAGCCGGGTGCGCTGCCAGGCCGAAGCCTCCGACGCGTTCTCGGCCGCCGCTGCCACGATCGCGCGCCAGGCGCGCACCGCATCGTCGTCGCCGCGGGCGGCGGCCGCGAGTCCCAGCCACAGCGCCAGATCGGTGCGCTGGCCCGGATCGTCGAGGGTCTCGAGCTGCACCGCCCCCGACGGCGCATCGACCGGAAACGCATCGCCGTGCATCGCCTCGTATTGCGCCGCCATGCGGCGCAGAATGCGATCGACGTCGCGGCGCATCACGGCGCCGGGCACGCGCGGACCGAGCGCGCGCAGACGCGCGGTCTGCTGGCCGAGCCAGACCGCGTCGACGCTGCTGAAGACCCACTGCAGATCGACGCGCGCCTCGCGCAGCAGCACCTCGTGGTACCAAAACTCGGTCGGCATCGGATCGAGCTGCTGGGCGCGCTGCAGATAGCGCGCGGCCTGGTCGAACGCGGCGCGCGGATCGCCGCCGCTGCCCCAGATCGCCATCGCCTCGTACTGGTAGAGCTGATTCCATCGCCACATGTCCCAGCCGTCGTCGGCGACCGCCGCGCCCGCGCCTTCCAGCGCCTGACGCATGAACGTCAGCCCGGGCTGCAGCGCGTCGCCGTCGCCGAGCGCGTGCGAGAGCACGCCGCGCCAGGTGCCGAAGAGCGCGGTCGCGCGACGGACGCGTAGACGCGGCGTATCGCCGGGACGCCGCGAGGCGACGTACAGGCGATGCGCCAGCCGCACGTGGCGCAAACGATCGTGCGGATCGGTGTGCGCAAGCCGTGCACGCCGGGCGTAGGCATCGGCCAGCGCCAGGAGATAGCGCGGATTGTCCGGCGCGCGCCTCACCGCCCAGTGGCCGTGCAGTGCGGCGAGGTCGAGATAGGGGCGCGGATCGCGCGACGCCGGGCCCGGCGCGGGCGAGCGACCGGCGCTCTCAGCGAAGCTGGCGTATTGGATGGCCGAATCGAAGCGCACGATGTGGAAACGCACCGTCGACGGCGCGATGCGCAGCGCGCGCCGATGGTCGCGCAGCGCCGCTGCGTAGTACGGCTCGGGCGGATGATCGCCGCGCCAGCGCTGGTAGTTGGCGTAGGCCAGCTCGACGTAGCCGCGCGCGGCGTAGGCGTCGGCGCTGCGCGCACGCAGCCGCAGCGCGATGCCGCAGGCCTCGCGGCCGCGCCGGTAGTGATCGTCGACGCGCCGGGCGTGGTCGTTGCCCGGCGGATGCGGACGCTGCAGATAGCTCTCGATCTGCTGGGCCTCGAGCCGGCACAGACGCACCCGATTGGCCGGATCGCTCGGCCCGCGCTCGATCGCGCGCGCGTAGGCGCGTCCGGCCGCCGCGCGCACCGCATCGGTCGTGGCCGGTCGCGCGACGTCGGCCGCGCGGCTGATCGCCAGATGGACGTCGCCGACGAGGCGATCCGCATCGTGTGCCCAGGGCATCGTGCGCCGCGCCTGCTCGGCCAGCCGCAGCGCCGCGTCGTGGCGCCCGTCATGCAGCGCGAGCTGAGCTTCGACGTAGGCCGGCGATGCCGACTGCGCGCGGCGCCCGAGAGCGAGCAGCGCGGCGACGCGCTGGCGCAGCGCCGACGACGCCGTCTGCCAGCGATCGGCGTGATGGCGCGCGAGCGTGGCGCTCAGGGCGTAGGCCGCGTCGGGCGAGCGGACGCCCAGGCGCCAAGCGGCTTCGAGATGCTGCAGCGCGTGCGCATCCTCTTCGCCGCCCAGCGCCCGATAGCCCTCGCCGATCGCGTAGTGCAGCGGACCGCGGGCCAGCGCGCGCGGCGACAGGTCGGCGAGCTCGGCTTCGAGCGCGGCGATGCGGTCGCGCAGGCGCGCGTGCACCAGCGTCAGATCGTGCGGCGGACGCATGTGTTCGGCGCGCATCGTCCACGCCAAATCCAGCCCCAGCTGGCCGAAGCGCTGCACCGACCGCAGATGCTCGCGATGGCGCAGCTCCAGCCCGAG
>JBCCOR010000745.1:0-2520 GCA_039025295.1 Acidobacteriota bacterium | reverse complement strand
TGCCGCTCTCGGGATGCTCCTCCGACAGCAGGAAGCCGCGGCCGTCGAAGTCCCAGCGACGCGTCTGCGTCGTGCCGCCGCCGCGCGGCTTGATCGTCGCGACGCGCAGCCTGTCGCCGACGTCGTAGACGTATCTCGCCTCGGCACCACCCTCGGGCTCGACGACCTGCAGCAGCCTGCCGCGGGCGTCATAGCGCTCGATCGTCGAATACGCCGTCTGGCCGTGCTCGCTGGTCGCAACCTTCTGCGTCCGGACCACCTCGCGTATCCCGCGATACGTGAAATCCACACGCGCGCCGTCGGGCTGCGTGATGCGTCCCGGCCGGCCAAACGGATCGTAGTTTTCGTACGTGGTCCAGCGCGCGGGCTTGCCGCCGCCGTGCCAGGTCGAGATGCGCTTCAGCTCGCCGGATGCGTGCCGCTCGGTGATGCGCTCGGCCCACACCGCGCCCGGCATCAGGCGACGCTCTTTCCACAGGCGACCGAAGCCGTCGAAGTAGAGCTCTTCGCGCGCAATGGGCGTCGCGGTCGTCGAGCCGTTGGGGCGGTAGAAGAGCTCCATCTTCGGGCCCGTCGAGACGATCGAGTGGCGAATCTGCACCCACGCGCCGCCGTGTGCGGCGCTGGGCTTGACGGCCGTCACGCGATGGAGCTGATCGTACGCATAAGCGATCTCCAGCCCGGATGCGTCGCGCTCCGACAGGATCACGCCGGAGCGATCGACCGTGCGGTCGAGCAGATGCCAGTCGGCGCCGCGGTACGTGGACGTCGTGCGGACGCCGTGCTGGTACTCGTGATCGATCGTCACTTCGCCGCCGGCTGCGAGCTCGTCGAGCACGTGCTGGGGCAGGTCATCGAAGGGGTTCTCGTACGGCGGCGGTGGCGCGCCGGTGGCGACTGTCGCCGTAACGACGGCCAGCAGGACGGCGAGCAGGAACAGCGATCGAAGGCGGGTTCGGACCATGGGTCACTCCCAGAAAAATGGACGCTCTACTTCATAGAACGCGTCCGGGAGGGCAAATCCCAAACTTCAAGACCAGATTTTTTGTGAAATCTTGCCGCGCGTCTGCGGCCGCGACGCTCAGCCGCCCGCTGCGCGCAGCTGATCCGCCCGAAACTGATGCGCCGGCGTGAACAGCCGACGGACGCCGAGCAGCACCGCCAGGACCGTGCCGAGGGCGGTCGTCGCGGCGATCAGGAAGAAGATCACGATCTGGTATTTCACCGCCTCGATCGGCGATGCGCCCGCCAGGATCTGGCCGGTCATCATGCCCGGCAGGCTCACGACGCCCGCGATCGTCATCGCGTTGAGGATCGGCGTCATCCCCGTGCGCGTCGCGTCCTGAACGATCGCGCGCGAGGCCTCCCAGCGCGTGGCGCCGAGGGCGAGCAGGGCATCGATCGTGTCGCGGTCGGCGTCGAGGCGCGCCGCCAGGCGGTCGACGCCGAGCGAGACGCCGTTGAGCGCGTTGCCGAGGACCATGCCCAACACCGGAATCGCGAAGCGCGGCGTCCACCACGGGTCGATCTGCAGCACGACCGTCAGGCCGAGGCCGACGCTGACCGTCGCTGCCGTGGCGATCGCCAGGAAGCTGTTCCAGCCCACGCCCGGATAGCGCAGCGACGTGCGCTGGATCGCCGCCCGGCTGGCGATGATCACCATGATCAGCATCAGGCCGACGACCGCCCACGCGCGCTCGAGATCGAAGATCGAGGTCAAGACGAAGCCGATCAGGAGCAGCTGCACGACCATGCGCGCGGCCGCGACCAGCATTTGACGTTCGAGGCCGAGCTGCAGCCGCAGCGAGAGCGCGCCGTTGATCAGGATCAGGAGCGCCGCCAGGGCGACCTGGCCGTAGCCGAGGGCGAAGGGATCGCTCATGCTGCGCTCGATGCCGCCGCGTCGGGACGGCCGTCGCGCAGGGCGACAACGCGGTCGGCGACCCGCCGGCGCTGCGCGGGATCGTGGCTGACCCACACCAGCGCGCGCGACGGCGCGGCGTCGCGCCACGCGCGCAGCGCTGCCTCGACCGCGCCGGCCGTGTCGGGATCGAGCGCCGCGGTGGGCTCGTCGAGGAGCAGCACCGACGGTTCGACGAGCAGCGCGCGCAGCAGACACAGCAGCTGACGCTCGCCGCCTGACAGGTCGCGGCTTGGCCGCGCGAGAAGCGCTGCGTCGCGGCCGAACTGCGCCAGCTGGCGGCGGGCCGCGTCGCCGTCGTAGCGTCGGCCGGCGCGCGCGTGCACGGCCAAGGCGAACGGCCGGCGCAGGGCGTCCTCGGCGATCGCGCCGAGCGCCGCCGGACGCTGGGTGACGAGATGGACGCGCGCCCGATGCGCGGGGATATCGCCGCCGTCGTCGGCCACCGGCGCACCGCGCCACAGAACCGTGCCCGCGTCGTGTGGATCGAGTCGCGCCAGGGCGCGCAGCACGAGGGTTTTGCCCGAGCCCGACGGGCCGACCAGCGCGACCGTCTCGCCGGCGTGGACGCTCAGGTCGATGTCGCGCAGCAGCCAGCG
>JBCCOR010000744.1:0-2526 GCA_039025295.1 Acidobacteriota bacterium | reverse complement strand
GGAATTTGTCATTTTGTCAATCGGAAGGCGGCCTGCCATACCCGCCGCGGTGTGAAGCCCGCAGCATCCAATCCCAGGCGATCAAAGCACCGGCCCAACGGTCTCCGGCAACTGCCGCCCTCGACTTCCCTCCGTCGATCCCACAAGATCGTCGTCGCACCTGAGATCGCTTCGGAGGTTGGGGACGATGAGCAACGAGTCGAACGTCATCACACTGCTGCACCTGTCGGACCTGCACGCGCAGGCCGACACCGCATGGGATTCCAAGCGCGTCATCGACGCCCTCGTCGACGACCTGAAACGCCTCGCGGAGAAACCAGGACTGCGCCCGGACCTCGTCCTCTTCACCGGCGACCTCGCCTGGGCCGGCACGACCGAGGACTTCGAGCGTGGCTGGAACGTGATCCGCGCGATCCAGCAGGCGTACAAGCCGTCGCTGAGAAACGGCCAGGTCTTCCTCGTCCCCGGCAACCACGACGTCGATCGCGACGAGGTCGGCCTCATGGCGAAGCGATGGCACGCGGATACAAATCGCGATGAGGTCGAGACGATCATCCGCACGGGCGGCAAGGACTGGCGCGATCTGACGACGCGGCTCGCTGCGTACCGCAAATTCCTCGACGAGCACGGCCTGACACATCTCCAAACCGACGCATCGCGCGCGATCTGGCACGACACGCGGACGATCCGCGGCTGTTCGATCGGTCTGGCCGGCTTCAACACGGCGTGGAGCTGCGGGCAAGACGGCGAGAAGGGCACGCTGTGGTTGGGCGCGCGCTGGCAGCATGCGACGCTGTCGGCCGCGGTGCGCGACGCGGACGTGCGGATCGCGCTGCTCCACCATCCGACATCGTGGCTGCACGAGCACGAACAGCCCGACCTCGACCGCACGCTCGCCAACGACTTCCATCTCACGCTCCACGGCCATGAGCACCGCGCCTGGGTGACGCCCACACAAGACGGCCACGCGACGCTCGCGGCCGGCGCCTGCTACCAAGGCTCGCGCCGACCGAACGGCTACAGCGTGATCGAGCTCGATCGCGATCCCAGCAAGCCGGAGGTGCGCGTCCATCTGCGGCAGTACGACGCCGACGGCGGCGGCTGGGTGAAGCGTCCGGTGTCGAAGGGGGCGCCGAACGGCGTGTGGACGTTCGACGCGGCCTGGCTGCGCGTCGACGATGCAGAATCGTCAACGACCCATCCGCCTGCGCCGTCGCCGCCGGCCCACGCAGACGTCGCCGCGCCCGAACCGCCGGAAGCGTCGGAAGGCGCGCGCCTGCTCGAGCACTTTCGGCGTACACAGCGCAACGAGAACGCCGAGATCCAGCTGGTCGGCTTTCCCGTTCGGCTGAAGCTCGACGTGGCGCTGAGCGACATCTACGTGCCGCTGCGCGCGTCGCTGCACGATGAATTGCGCGAGCGCAAAGCGGCCGGTGGATCACGCGAAGCGCTTCGACGACTGCGCGAAGACCGCGACGTGCCGCTCGATGAAGCGTTTGCGCTGGCGCGAGAGCGCAACAAGCGCGGCCTCGTCGTGCTGGGCGAGCCCGCCAGCGGCAAGACGACCCTGCTCAAGCACTTCCTGCTCACCGATCCGGCGCGGCTGCAGCTGCCAGACGACACGGTGGCCGTCCTCGTCTTGCTGCGACGTTTGGAGACGCCCGACGCCGGTTTGCGCGCCGCCCTGTGCGCGACGATTCGCGAGGATCCGTACTTCACCGAGGCGCTCGCGGAAACGCTGGCGAATCATCTGCTCGGCCATGCGCGCGTGCTGCTGCTGCTCGACGGCTTCGACGAGATCGGCGACGCCGACGCGCGCGCGCGGACGGCGCGGTGGATCGAGAAGGCTGCGCGGCAGCAGCGCGGACGCTGGACGTTCGTCCTCACCAGCCGCTACGCCGGCTACCAGGCCGAGGCGCGGCTGCGCGGCAACTACGCCGAGCTGCACGTGCGCGATCTGACGTCTGAGGAAGCTGGGCGCTTCATTCAACGCTGGTACCGCGTGGTGATCGACGACCGCGGCAAGGGTCCCGACGATCGCCCAGCGACCCGCGCCGACGCCGATCGCCTGAGCGCGGCGCTTCACGCGCGCATTTTCGACGAGGCCGACGTGCGCGGCCAGAACCTGCGGCTGCTGGCGTGCAATCCGATGATGCTGCAGATTCTCTGCCTGCTGCAGTGGGACCAAGGCCAGCTGCCCGAGCGTCGCGCGGCGCTCTACGAGGCGTGCGTGCGGACGCTGCTGCAGCTGTGGCGCAAGGATCTTGGTCTCGGCTTCGACGCGGATGCCGCCCAGGCGGTGCTCGAGCCGCTGGCGTGGCATCTGCACGTGGCAGGCGCCGAGGAGCTGCCGCGGGACGAGATCGAGCCGGTGATCGCGGGTCCTCTGCGGGCGCAGCGCCGGACGATCGATCTGCTGCCGGCTGGGTTTCTCGACGCGGTGCGCGACCAGACGGGGGTTCTGGTATCGACCGGACGCGGGAACTTCGGGTTCCTGCACCTGAGCTTTCAGGAATACCTCGCGGC